>JALHOX010000089.1:8686-12315 GCA_022842805.1 Phycisphaerae bacterium
ACGGCACCACGCGCTCCGTAGTCCCTTCGCCGTATCATGGCCCGCTCACCTGCCGGACACACGGCGTGAGCAGGTGCTCACCAAGGACATCCAGCGTGATTCACACAAACCGCGGCGGCGATCTTCGAAGGGCCCTCTCCACCGGGGCCACGATCTTGGGCATTGCAGCCCTGCTCGCCGCGTTCGCAGGCTTCTACGTCCTGCTGGCTCAGACGCGCGACACTCAGGTCTCTCCGCCCCGCGTCATCGGCAATCTGTGGACGATCAGCGCGAACTCCGGCACGCGCATCTACTACATCACGCGAGAAGACCGCGCCCAGGTCCGCTCCTATGACGTCGCAGGCGATTACACCTACGACCACACCTATTCGATTTTCACTCTGCGCTGTCGCGACGCCGCCACTGGCTCGTCGATTGCCGAAGCACAGGTTGCGCGGTTGGACACGACCAGCCCCGACTTCCAGAACTATCGGGCGTTCCGAACGCTGCCCGACGGCCCGGGGATTCTTGGTCCACAAGCGGATCTGCTCTGGCTTTGGAACGGTGGTCCTGAGGCGCGAAATGCGCAAACGCTGGAGATCGTCTGGAACCCCGCCCGACTTAGAACACAGATACCAAACTACGACGCCGTGATGCCCGACGATCCGAAGTACGCGAAGGTACTCTCCAAGCTGGATGCGCTCGTGATCAAGGGGCAGGACGCACGCTTCTACGGCATCGACCGTGCGAACGGGCGACTTCAGCCGCTCGATGATGGGGAACTCGCGGCGATGAGCACGCAACCGCCGAACACCGCCGACGGCGCGTTTGATCATTTGAATGCCGATGGTCGATCGCTGCAGGCGGCGACGTCTGTCGCGGCACTCGGCACGGCGTCGCTGATCGCCGATGGGCTGTGGTGCGGGCTTCTCACCGCGGACGAGCGCGAGAAGTTGAAGCCAGATCTCGGGTCTCTTGAGGACTGGGATTATCACAATTGGCGGGGCAGTGTCGGCGAAACTGCAAAAATCGCCTATCGCGGACGCTATCAACTGGATGCGGAACGCAATTATCCGCGGCGCAGAATCACCCTCGATCTCGATTCAGTCGTGCCCATGGGCACGGAGCAGTTTATTTCGGCGGCCTTTCTGCGGCGGCCGAACACGCAGGGCGCGTGGTTTGTTGGCTCACGCGGGGAAAGCGGTCGTTCCGCTGCTTCCACGGCGCCAGCCGATGACACGAACCATGCTTCGATATTGGTGTTGTTTCGCAAGTCGCTGGGGGACAAGCACCCGTGGCACCTTGCGCGTCTCGGCGTCGACGGCACGATGCACTGGAGTCGTTCGACGGGCCTCACCGAACTGAATCAACTGTCCGACGGTGGCGGCTCGATCGTACTCCTCGGCACCGCAGACCCCGAGCAGCCGAAGGGCGTTCGCCCAGAGTACATGCTGCACATCGACGAGGACTCCGGTGAAAGTACACGGCTCAAACTCGCTACAAATAGTGTTGACAAACCGTAGTAACGGAGAGGCGCGAGACTGAATGAGACGTCGAGCCGAGCCAATGAACGGACCTTGCTTGGCTGCGCAGTTTCAGGGAGGGTTCTCGCTGAACCGCGAGAACTCGCGCGAGTGCTGCCGGCGGTGACCTGGTCGATCAGCACGTCTTCAGCATGCGCGCGAAAGAGGTTGAAATCCGCCGCGCGGAGGATGTCCTCGCGCTGCGGCGTCAGTCGTTCAGGATGCTCTGTCCGCCGACGGGTTCGAATCGAGCCTGGAAGAAGCGCAGGAACTCGGGCTCGTAGGTGAAGCGAAGGCCGGCGATCTTGCGGTGGTGTTGGAACAGCTCGATCACCGATTCGGCGGTGACGTCCATGTGGGCCTGGGTGTAGACGCGGCGCGGGATGGTGAGGCGCACCAATTCGAGCTTGGGGAACAGATGCGCGCCGGTCTCCTTGTCGCGCCCGGCGGAGACCGCGCCGCGCTCCATGGCGCGCACGCCGGAGTCGACGTAGAGCGCCGCGGCCAGCGCCTGGGCGGGAAACCGATCGCGCGGCAGATGGGGCAGGAACTTGCCGGCGTCGATGAAGACGCCGTGGCCGCCGATGGGGCGAACGATCGGCACGCCGCCTTCGATCAGTTTTCGGCCGAGATATTCGACCTGACCGATGCGGGCGTGCATGTGGTCATATTGCACCGATTCCTCGATGCCGACCGCCATCGCCTCCATGTCGCGGCCGGCGAGGCCGCCGTAGGTGTGCAGGCCTTCGAAGAGCACGCAGAGGTTGCGGGCGGCTTCGGCGATCTTGTCGTCGTTGACGGCGAGGAAGCCGCCGATGTTGACGAGGGAGTCCTTCTTGGCGGACATGGTGCAGCCGTCGGTGCAGTCGCAGATTTCGCGCAGGATCTGGGCGATGGTCTTGCCGGCCTGACCCGGCTCGCGAAGCTTGATGAAGTAAGCGTTTTCGACGGCGCGGGTCGCGTCGAGGAAGACCTTGATGCCGTAGCGATGGCAGAGGGCGCAGGTTTCGCGGATGTTGGCCAGGCTGCAGGGCTGGCCGCCGGCCATGTTGACGGTGCCTTCGAGCGAGAGATAGGCGATGTTGTTCGCGCCGACGCGCTCGATCAGCTTTTCGAGCTTCGCGAGGTCGCAGTTGCCCTTGAAGGGATGGTCGCTGGTCGAATCGTGGGCTTCGTCGATGATGACGTCGACGAACTTTCCGCCGACGCGCTCCTGATGGGCTTTGGTCGTCGTGAAGTACATGTTGCCCGGCACATACTGGCCGGGGCGGATGCAGATCGTGCTGAGCAGATGTTCGGCGCCGCGGCCTTGATGGGTGGGGATGAGGTGTTTGTAGCCGTAATACTTCCGCACCATGGCTTCGAGGTGATAGAAGTTGTCGGAGCCGGCGTAGGCCTCGTCGCCGAGCATCAGCCCGGCCCACTGGCGATCACTCATGGCCGACGTGCCCGAGTCGGTGAGCAGGTCGATGTAGACCAGACGGCTGGGCAGCAGGAACGTGTTGAAGCCTGCTTCGGCGATGGCCGCCTCGCGCTCGGCGCGGGTGGTCATGCGGAGCGGCTCGACCATCTTGATCTTCCACGGCTCGGCCCACGATCGGCGGGTGGCCATCCATCATCTCCTTCGCAGCTCATTTCGCGCGGCGGTCGGCGATGCGCGAGCGTCTCGGTCCGCCGACGGCGAGTATTTCAAGATGAAATGTAGCGATTTTCCGCTGCATTACGGGGAAAAAGCGAACTGTTGTCGTGCGATATTTGCGGGGTGGAGGGGTGCAGGGGTGAGGCAGACAGCGGCGGCGGGGCGCACGAGGTGTCGCGGACGACGAAGGCCCGCTCGCGTTAATCCGGAAAGCGAAGGAGCGGCTTGCTGACGGGTTGGCCGTTGAGATTTTCGAAGTGGACGCGGAGCGTGGCGCCGCGGAGCTCTGCGGCAGTCCAGGGCAGCGTGAGCGTGCGCGCGGCGCGGTCGATCTGCGGCTCGATCGGGTTGTCGTTGACCAACACGCGCAGCGTCTCCCAGCGGATCGTGTCCATCTTGGGGCCGCCGCTGCCGCGATCGCTGACGCCGTCGCGCAGCTCGATGACGCACGGGTCGGTCGGGCGTGGCGGGCGGGCGGCGCCGCGTTG
>JALHOX010000090.1 GCA_022842805.1 Phycisphaerae bacterium
CGCTGTCTGGTGTTGCAGCTGGCGGGACGGCCGCGGGAGGCGGAGTACGTTTGCGCGGCGGAGCGGCTGCTGGCGCTGACGCCGAACAACATCGGTCTGCACAACGATCTGGGGTATACGTGGCTGGTGCTGGGGAAGAACGTGGACCGGGCGTTTGAGCTCGTGCGTGGTGCGGCGGGAGTGAACCCGGTGAACACGGCGTATCTCGACAGTCTGGCGTGGGGGCACTACGTGTGCGGGGAGTTTGGGGAGGCGCTGGAGCTGCTGCGGCGGGCGACGTCGCTTCTGAGCGGGCGGGACGCGGTGATGCTGGAGCATCGCGGGGACGCGGCGTATCGGATGGGTGAGACGGCGCTGGCGCATGAGAGCTGGGGGGAGGCATTGCTGGCGGCGCAAGATGAGCAATCGCGGGGCGGCACGACGGACGCCACGCGGGACGGGGAGATTTTTGAGCGGATTTGGAGCAAAATTCGGGCGCTGGACGAGGGCCGGAGGCCGGCCGTGGCGTTGAGCATCGCGGAGATGAATTGATGGGCGCAGCGAGCACACCGGTGTCGAGTGCCACGAGCGCGAGTTGGCGTTTGGTGGCGCGGGCGACGATCGCGGACGAGGCGCGGGCGCTGAGCGCCCTGGCGGAGCAGTTGAACGATCGGCAGATGGGGGAGATCGTCGACGCGATCGTGGGGCGGTGTGATCAGATCATTGTGAGCGGGATCGGGAAGAGCGGGGTGATCGCGCAGAAGATCGCGGCGACGCTGACGAGCACGGGCACGCCGGCGTCGTTTCTGCATCCGGTGGAGGCGCTGCACGGCGACCTGGGCGTGGTGACGCAGCGATGTGCGTTGCTGGCGCTGTCGCGGAGCGGGAACACGGAAGAGTTTGTGCGGTTCGTGGCTCATTTTCGGCGGCTGGGCGGGCCGGTGATCGGCGTGACGCAGGGGCGGGAGTCGCGGCTGGCGGAGCTGAGTGATTGGACGATCGCGCTGCCGGATTTGCCGGAGGCGGGGCCGCTGGGGCTGGCGCCGACGACGAGCTGCATCATGCAACTGGCGGCGGGGGATGCCTTGGCGATGGCGCTTTTGGCGCGGCGCGGATTTACGGCGGAGGACTTTGCGACCTATCACCCCGAAGGGCCGCTTGGCAGGAGACTCTTGCTGCGGGCGGCGGATTTGATGCATGGCGGGGAGGAGATGCCGCTCGTGGGGGCGGGGGCGTCGTGGAGCGAGCTGCTGCTGGAGATGACGAAGAAGAAGCTGGGGATGGCGCTGATCACTCAGGCCGACGGCACGTTGATGGGGACATTTACGGACGGGGATCTGCGGCGGTTGCTGGAGCGGGTGGACAACCCGAAGCTGCTGAGCGCGAGCGAGGCGCACGCGAAGAGCCGGCGTTCGCCGGACGCGCCGGCGGTGCCGATTTCGACGGTGGAGCCGAGCAAGCCGGCGGTGGATTGTCTGCGGCTGATGCGGGACATGCAGATCACGGCGCTGGTGGTTTGCGAAGCGGATCGGCGGCCGCGTGGGATTTTGCGGCTGATTGATCTGGTGCGGGCGGGGATCGGATAACGCGGGTTGACTCAACGTAGAAAGGATCGCTGATTCGTGCAGGACAACGCCGCAGCGCAGCCGGATGTTTCGTTGAGCTGGTACATCGCGCCGAAGCCGCCGCCGCCGCAGGGGTGGCTGGTTTTCAGCCGTGAGCTGCTGCTGCGCGGCTTGCAGGGTCAGGCGGAGGGAAGCGCGGAGGGGATTCGGGCGACGGCGAAGTCGAACTTTCTGCTGACGTTTATTGTTCCGGCGCTGTACGTCATTCAGGGGATTGTGTTCGCACTGGCGAAGGTGCCGTTGGTGAACAAGTCGCTGGAGATGGCGGTGACGTTTTGGCCGCGCGGGGCGCTGGGATTTTTGCTGCGCGGGGCGTATTGGAAGGCGCGGCTGAAGAAGCTGGGGCAGGACACGCTCATTGATCGTGGCGTTGAGATCTGGGGCGCGGGCAATATTGAGATCGGTGCGGCGTGCCACATTGATACTTATGTGCGGCTGGCGGCGGGGGAAGAGGGATTTGGGCAGAAGGGCGAGATCATCCTGGGTGATTATGTTCACCTGGGGCCTGGCGCGCATGTCGCGGGGCGGGGGAGCGTGCGGATTGACGACTGTGTGTCGCTGCAGGCGCGGGTGCATGTCTACAGCGCGTCGAACACGCTTTTGAAAATGGCCGAGCCGGGGAAGCTGCTGAGTTTTTCGCATACGGCGCCGGCGGGATTGCAGCACACGATCGAGGGGCCGGTGCGGATCGAGGAGTATGCGTCGGTGGGGTTTGCGTCGCTGATTTTGCCGGGGGTGACGATTGGGCGGGCGGCGGTGGTGCATCCGTATTGCCAGATTGTGACCAGCTTTCCGGCGTTTGCGAATGTGGTGGGGCCGGGTCGCGCGAAGCAGAATGGGTGGCGCAAGCCGATGCGGATGGATTCGCGGGCGCCGGCGGCGAGCGCGGCGCAGCCGTGAATTGGGTGGGGGATTTGCGCGGCGTTTGTGAAGAATCGGCTTGTTATGGGGGGAGAATCGCGGGCATAATCGAAGCGGGTTGAGAAACGCGGCCTCGGAAGGGCGGCGTGTTGCGGGAGAATGGTCTCATGATGCTTCAGCGCGGCCTGACGGTGCTTGTGTCGTTGGGGGTGATCGCCGGAATGGTGTGCTGCACTCCGACGCCGACGCCGAATGGAAATGAGAACAGCGCGAACTCGAACTCCTCGGACAATGGGAATTCGAATGGTTCGTCGAACGCGAATGGCTCGAACGCGAATGGACCGTTTACGTTGCGGGTGGTTCCGCGGCGGACGCCGAGCGCGAACGGGTTTGAGGTTTCGACGGTTCGCGTGGTGATTTTTTTGAACAAAGGGCAGCCGGAGCGCGACCAGCTGGATGGGTTGGCATTTGATCAGCAAGCTTCGGACAGCGTGGGCGGTGCGTCGCCGGCGACTTTGCAGGTGGCACGGGGTGCGGCGGTTACGCTGGTTGCGGATGAGTTGTACACGCCGAGTCTGCTGGTGAATACGACGCCGGACCCGTTTCTGGCGCCATCGTTCACGACGATTCCGGCGCAGTTTGATCGTTGGGTGGGGGCGGAGTCGTTTGGCGTGACGGGGGCGGATAAGGGTGTGTTGCACTTCACGATGGATCAGGATCGGACGATCGAGGCGGTGTTCAAGGAAGCGAATCTGCTTTCGGTGCGCTTCGCGGATGACCCGCGAACGAGCCGGGGCACCGGGATGGACATTGATCTGGAGTCGCGCCCGCTGACGGTCCCTGCGACGCGGGTGGGCGACTCGAGGGGCGTGAGAATCGTGAACTCGGTGGTGGGGGGAGATCAGCTTGGTGCGTTTGGTTTTTTCAATGATGGGTCGACCATCACGCTGACGATTCCCGCGGAGAGTCCGTTTACGTCGTGGGAGGGGCCGGTCGTGCTGGGGCGAACGGTCGTGGTGGAGTTTCCGGATTTGAATGTTCCGACGGCGCAGCGAACGAACGTGGTGCTGAACTATTAGAGATGGAGCGCACGGGTGGGGGGCTGCGGATCGCGACCGTGAGTTAGCGGCGGGTGGTTGGCGGGCGGGCGCGACCGCGCGGGGGCTCGCCGGCTTCGAGTTTTTCGGCGGCTTTTTTGACGCGGTCGGTCCAGGATTCGCTGCTGATGGATTGGGCGCGGAGGCGCTCGGCCCAGAGGGGGAAGGAGAGCGGGGTGAGGGTGGCGGTTCGCACGATCATGAGGCGCTGCGCGGCGGTACGGCGGAGGGCGGCGATGAGGCGATTGAGCTCGAGCTGCTGATCCATCACTTCGCGCTGGGCCTGGGTGAGCAGAAGGTTGGTGGGGTCGAAATCGCGAAAGACGTCGAAGAATAGGTCGCTGGAGGCCTGGAGGTGGCGCGTCGCTTTTTCGGCGCCGGGAAAGCCGGGGGAGATGAGGCCGGCGATGCGGGCGATGTCGCGGAACTGGCGGCGGGCCATTTGGGTGGCGTTGAGGCAGGCGAGGAGGTGGGGGAGAAGATCGTCGGTGGCGAGCAGGCGGAGCCAGTCGTTTTCGTCGAGGTCGAGCGGGGTGTCGCTGAGCAGTTCGAAGCCGTAGTCGTTGCAGGTGATGTGAATGGTGCGCGGTGACTGGAGCGAGAGGCGATAGGCGCAGAGAGCGGCGAGGCCTTCGTGGACGAGGCGGCCTTCGAAGAGGAAGGCGAACCAGTGGTGGCCATCGCGCGAGCGAGTGGTTTCGAGCAGGACTTCGTCTGGGCCGGGGACGCGGGACTGCTGGGCCTGCAGGTGGAGTAGCGGGAGCGCGGCGGCGATTTCGGGGCAATCGGGCTCGCGGTCGAGGGCGGTGGCCATGGCGTGGCGGACGGCGGCGCCGAGCTGGGTGGAGAGCGGGAAGCGGGCGCCGTTCCAGCGGGGGACGATGCCGCTGGGCGCGCCGCGGCGGACTTTTACGTAGGCGCTCATGCCCTGGACGCGGACGAACTCGAGCGTCTTGCCGCTGAAGACGAAGAAATCGCCGGGAGTGAGGCGGCTGATGAAGTCTTCTTCGATGGTGCCGAGCGAGGAGCCGTTGAGTTTTTTGACGGTGAGCGAGGTTTGGGCGGTGATGGTGCCGATGTTCATGCGATGCATGCGGGCGACACGCGGGTCGGCGGGGTGATAGAGACCGTCGTCGTCGCGGCGGAGGCGGGCGAACTGCGGGTAGGCGGTGAGTGTGGGGCCGCCGCGGAGGCAGAAGTCGAGGCACCAGCCCCATTCATCGGGGGTGAGGTTGCGATAGGCGTGCGTTGAGCGGACCTCGCTGAAGAGCGCGGCGCTGTCGAAGCCGCCGCCGCAGGCGATGGTGACGAGGTGTTGGACGAGGAGGTCGAGAGGTTTTTCGAGTGGGTTGCGGGCTTCGACGTTGCGGGCCTCAATGGCGCGGCGGGCGGCGGCGAACTCGATGAGTTCGAAGGAATGGGACGGGACGCAGACGATGCTGCTTTTTGCGCCGGGCTGGTGGCCGCTGCGGCCGGCGCGTTGGAGGAGTCGGGCGATGCCCTTGGGGCTGCCGACCTGGAAGACGCGATCGACGGGGGAGAAGTCGATGCCGAGGTCGAGGGAGCTGGTGCAGACGACGCATTTGAGGCGGCCGGCGGCGAGGAGTTTTTCGACCTGGGTGCGGATGCGTTTTTCGAGTGAGCCGTGGTGGAGGGCGACGGCGCCGATCCAATCGGGGCGGGCGCGCATGAGAGCTTGGAACCAGATTTCGGCCTGGGCGCGGGTGTTGGTGAAGAGGAGGCTGGTGTTGGCGGCGTCGATTGCGGCGCAGACTTTGTCGGCGAGGTGGGTGCCGATGTGGCCGGCCCAGGGGTAGCGGCGGACGTCTTCGGGGAGGAGGCTGCTGACGGTGATGGATTTTGTCTGGTCTGATTGGACGAGGCGCCAAGCGGGCAGCTCGCCGTCGGGGGCGGGGGCGCCGTGGAGGACTTCGGCGGCTTGATCGAGGTTGCCGAGGGTGGCGGAGATGCCCCAGACGCGGAGCGCGGGATTCCAGCGGCGGAGGCGTGCGAGGCAGAGCTCGGTTTGGACGCCGCGCTTGGCGCCGATGAGTTCGTGCCATTCGTCGACGACGACGCAGCGGAGGGTGGCGAATTTTTCGCGGGCGTCGGGGTAGCTGAGGAGGAGGGCGAGGCTTTCGGGTGTGATGACGAGGGCGGAGGGGAGGCGGTCGCGCTGTTTGGCTTTGATGGATGCGGCGGCGTCGCCGGTGCGGAGCTCGATGGACCAGTTGAGGTTGAGGTCCTGGGCGGGCTCGCGGATGGATTGGAGGGTGTCGTTGGCGAGGGCTTTGAGGGGGGTGATCCAGAGGACGCGCAGGGGCGGGGTGGCGTTTCGTGCGGTTTTGCGCGTGGGGGATTCGGTGGCGGCGGCGGGGCGCTTGGCAGAGCGTGGTTTTGCGGCGGGCTGGGCGTTGCGGCTGGTTTCGGCGAGGGCTTCGGCGACGGGGCCGAGCCAGGCGGCGAGGGTTTTTCCGACGCCGGTGGGGGCGTGGATGAGGCCGCTTTCGCCGTTGAGGTAGGCTTGCCAGGCTTGGCGTTGAAAGGGGAAGGATTTCCAGCCGCGTGCGCGGAACCAGGCTTCGATGGGGTTCATGGCGCGAGATGCCCGGCTCGCGCCAGCGCATGAATGCGATGATCTCTCGAACTCGGGCGTTTTCCAGTCACTTCGGAATTCCGGCGCAATCGATGTCGAGAGTCGGCGCGGCGTCTGGCTGTGGCTCCGTTTCGCTGCGAACGCGCGTGCGTTTACTCGCGGGGCGGCAGGGGGAGGTTTTTGAGACCTCGGATGAATTGCGGTTCATTGAGGCGACTCCTTCGGCGATCGGAGTGTATCGAGCTTCTGAGAAGCCGCATGCGGAGAGGTTCGGCGGGGCGGGGAGCGAGTCGCTATCGGACCGGGAGCTTTCAGTGGTTTTCGCATGTTTCGCGAGGCGGCGGGTCGGCTTGCGAAGGCGGCGGCGGAGTCACTACAGTCGGTTGATTCGAAGCTGAGTTTTGCGCGCGGGCTAACCTCGCGCGATCTTGTTTATCGCACCCGTACGCCGCTGCCGGCAGGAGCATCGATGGTCGCCGCCAATCCGCAGAACGCATTCGACGTGGCGATCATCGGCGGTGGGCCTGCGGGCAGCACGCTGGGGACGTTGCTGCGGAAGTATGACCCGGAGAAGCGGGTGGTGATCCTGGAGAAGGAGCGCTTTCCGCGCGATCACATCGGCGAGAGCCAGTTGCCGGCGATTGCGGCGGTGCTGCAGGAGATGGGGGTTTGGGAGAAGATCGAGGCGGCCAACTTCCCGGTGAAGATCGGGGCGACGTACACGTGGGGCAAGACGGTTGAGCCGTGGGTGTTTCAGTTTGTGCCGACGGATCTGGTGCCGGCGGATGTGCCGCGGCCGGGCAAGTATGAGGGGTGGCGGGTTCAGACGGCGTTTCAGGTGGATCGAGCGATCTACGACAAGGTGCTGCTGGATCACACGCGGACGATGGGCGTTGATGTGCGGGAGGAGACGCCGGTCAGCGAGATCATGCTCGATGGTGATCGCGTGACGGGGCTGCGGCTGGCGTCGGGCGAGGTGATCACGGCGAAGCACTATGTGGACGCGTCGGGCAATGCGGCGATTTTGCGGCGGCGGATGGGGGTGGAGTGCGACATTCCGACGGCGCTGAAGAACGTCGCGTTTTGGGATTACTGGGAGTGCGACGACTGGGCGAAAGAGTCGGATGTGAAGGCGACGCGGGTTCACATTCGGAGTGTGCCGTTCGGTTGGCTGTGGTTCATTCGGCTGTCGCCGACGCGGACCAGCATTGGGCTGGTGTGCCCGGGCGAGTATTACAAGAAGAGCGGGAAGCGTCCGGAGCAGATTTATCACGAGGCGGTGCAGGCGGAGAAGACGATTGCGGCGAAGGTCGCAAATGCGAAGTCGCGCGGCAAAGTCGAGGGGACGACGGATTGGTCGTTCGTTGTGACGCGGACGGCGGGGGAGAATTGGTGGCTGGTGGGTGAGACGGCGGGCTTTGCTGACCCGATTTTGGCAGCGGGGCTGACGATTACGCATGCGGGCGGGCGCGAGCTGGCGTACACGATTCTGGCGGCGGATCGCGGCGAGCACGACGTGGAGTGGCTGAAGCAGCGCTATCACGACTTGCAGACGAAGCGCGTGCGGCAGCACATGAAGTTCGCGGAGTATTGGTACAGCGCGAACGGCATCTTTGAGGACATCCGCGAGAACTGCGTGAAGATCGCGCACGAAGCGGGCATGAAGCTGGATCCGGCGGAGGCGTTTCGGTGGCTGAGCCAGGGCGGGCTGAACGACGATTTTCAGGGGCAGGCGGGCATCGGCGGGCATGACCTGGCGAGCATGAAGCAGGTGATGATGCGGATGTCGGACGGCGAGCTGCCGTGGACGATCGATAACAAGACGCACTTCAAGCTCAACCTGGCCGGCGCGAAGCAGGGCTACATCGGCATTTTGAACAACGGAAAGATCACCAAGGCGCGGAGCTACACGCGGGGCAAAGCGACGCTGGCGGAGGCGGGATTTCAGGGGCTGATCATCGAGGCGCTGAAGTTGTCGGATGAGGCGCCGCGCATTTTGGACCATATGAAGCGGCGGCTGGCGCCGCACTATCCGGGGCAGCATCTCGTCGTGGCGATGCAGCACGCGTTTCAGGTACTGGAGGCGATGACGAACGACTATTGGGTGCTGGTGGAGGGGCGGCAGGGCAAGCCGGCGATTCGGGTGTCGACGCCGGCGGAGGGCGCCTACATCTATAGCGATGCGGGGAAGGGGCACGCGGCGCTCTGACCGGCGGCGGATGGGAATGATGGACGGGGCGGCGCGCGGTGGTCAGCGGCGCGTTGTCGGGGGAGGGGCCGCCTGTCGGCGGTCGCGGCTGGGATCGCCATGGGCGCGGGCCTGTTCGGCCCAAATCGAGCGAAAAGCGACGTGTCGGAATATCGGCCGTCTTATGCGGGTTTGGTCGGTTAGCCATTCGGCTTCAGCGACCCGCGCTGGGTTATCTGACTTTCGACAGTTTGACCGCACACCGATTCCGAGTCGGCGGTGGGCGAACCACTCGTGAGGCCGACTCTGAACTTTGCCGGCGGACGCGCCGGTTCCGACCATTTGAGGTGAAAGATGCGACGATTGCTGGGTTTCCTGCCGCTCAGTGCCTGCTGTGTCGGGGCTTTTGCCGCCGGTGGTGCGGAAGATCGTTCGACGGTGATCGAGGGCACGCCGCTGGACCGGTCGTTGATTGGTCAGTCGGTGGTGGAGACGATGGACGAGGTGATCGCTCGTGATCGTCTGGCGCCTCCGAAGCCGGACATGAAGGAGAGCCGGGCCGGGGTGCATGGCGAGTGGTTTGTGCCGGGGATCCGGGCGACCTATCAGCCGGCGTCGGGCGAGAAGTACCTGGTCAACAAGTTCGGCGACAAGCGGATGGGCATCGGCTTTAACGGGCTGGTGGATGTCGACGGCGCATTCATCAACGGCCACGTGGGCGAAGCGAGCGCGGCGGGGGCGCTGCAGATCATCGGTTATGCGGATGGCGTGGAAGTGGCGCGAACGGAGTGGGTCTATGACCTGACCGAAGCGCCGCAGTGGATGCCGATCGGTCTGAAGGGCGTCGACCGGATCATCTTTCAGGCTTGCGCCAAGCTGGAGCAGGGGGCTTGGTACGGCGTTGACGATCTGACATATCGCGCGGCGGGCGTGACGAGTGATGCGCCGACCGTGATTGATTTTGAAGACGTCGACCATCAGACGTCGATCAGCGGCACGAACTACTACGGACTGGATTGGGAAATCGGCGGCGGCGAGTTCGGCGTTGACTACGGCATTCCCGCGCCGCAGGAGCTGCCGCGCGACCCGAACGATGCGACCGACGGCGAAGCGATTCCGGTGGTCGAGAACGGCTCGGTGGGTGTGGGCCTCAGCCTGATTCGCGAGTTTGACGGGATTCGCCGGGGCGAGACGGGCACGACCTTTCCGCCCGATACGCACGGAGCGGTGGGTCCGAACCACTATGTGGAGGTGGTGAACTCGACGCTGTCTGTTTACAGCCGGACGGGTGTGCGTCAGAGCATCACGACGCTGTTCAGCTTTTTGCCGGGCTCGTCGGGCGATCCGCGGGTGGCGTATGACCACCACAGCGGTCGCTGGATCGTTTTGGTGACGGACTTCAACACGCGGTATTACCTGGCGGTTTCGGCGACGAACAACCCGTCGGGGGCGTGGTTTAAGACGAACTTTGTGGTTTCGAGCGACTTTGACGCGGGCTCGTGGCCGGACTTCCCGACGCTGGGGTTTGATGCCAACGGCATCTACTCGTGCTTTTTCTCGGTGAATCGCGGTCGCGGGACGATCGTGGCGATCGACAAGGCGCCGCTGATCGCGAGCACGCAGTCGCTGGGCACCGTGACGTTTTTCCGCAATTTGCCGCTGGATCGTGCGATTCAGCCGGCGGTGACGTATGGCACGCCGGCGGGTGAGTTCATCTGCTCGACGAACGGGACGGCCGGCATTCGCGTGCGGCGTGTGAATCCGCCGCTGACGGCGCCGACGCTGAGCGAGCTGGGGTCGATTGTGGTGCCGGGCTATTCGGATCCGCCGGACGCTCCGGCTTCGAACACGGCGACGGCGATGGACACGATTGACGCGCGACTGGGGAACGTGGTTTATCGCGATGGGTTTTTGTGGGCGACGCACTGCATTGGTGTGGGCGGCTTTGCGACGGTGCGGTGGTATCAGCTGCGGGTGAGCCCGCTGGGTGTGATTCAGAGCGGCAACATCGGCGGTTCGGCGCCGCGGCACTACTACTTCCCGTCGATCTCGGTCGACGCGCTGGGCAATGCGGTGGTGGGCTATAGCGGATCGAGTACGACCGAGTTCATCGGCGTGTACTACTCCGGACGCCGGGCGCTGGATCCCAGTGGCGCGATGTCAGCGCCGCAGATTTATGAGCCGGGCGTATCGGCGATCAACAACATCGATAACGTGGGTCGCAACCGCTGGGGCGATTACAGCCTGACGGCGCTGGACCCGAACGACGAGAAGACTTTCTGGACGACGCAGACGTATGCGCGGGCCGGCGGTCAGTGGGGCACGCGGATCGCGGTGGTGTCGTTTAACGATTGCGACAGCAACGGCATTCCGGATGAGTGCGATCTGTCGTGCGCTTCGCCGGGCTGCAATGTGGCGGGCTGTGGGCAGGCGAGCGACTGCAACAGCAACGGCGTTCCGGATACGTGCGAGACGGACTGCAACAACAACAACATTCCGGACGATTGCGACATTAACAGCGGCTTTGCGCTGGATTGCAACGGCAACACGATTCCGGATAGCTGCGACATCGCGATCGGGACCGTGCAGGATTGCAACCTGAACGGTGTGCCGGACAGTTGCGACCTGAGCTCGGGCTCGGCGTTGGACTGCAATGCGAACGGGATTCCGGACTCGTGCGACATCGCGGGCGGTGCGGCGCAGGACTGCAACGTCAACGGCATTCCCGATGCGTGTGAGATTCAGGCGGGCACGGTGCAGGATTGCAATCGCAACGGCGTGCCGGACAGCTGCGACATTGCGGCGATGACGAGCGCCGACTGCAACAGCAACGGGATTCCGGACGATTGCGACGTGGCGCTGCTTTTTGACGCCGTTTCGCCGACGTTCTCGCCGGTGGGCACTGGCAATCCGCATACGCACACGTTTACGGCGCTGCCGGACAGCATCACGGATGTGACGGTGGAGGTTGCGGCACGTGGCGACTTCAACACGTCGATTGAGTTTGTGACGGTGGTGATCAACGGTCAGACGCTCGGCGATGCGCTGGTGAACGGCTTCTCGGATTGCCCGGTGAACCCGGACATCGACACGCTGACGATCCCTCAGGCGGCCTTTAACGCGTTGATCAACGGCAACGGCGACAACGCGGTGGTGGACCTGAACCCGAGCGCGGGTGTGAATCCGATTTTGTGCACGAATCCGCCGAGCTCGATCCGCGTGGCGCTGCGTTACAGCGTGATCGGCAGCTCGGATGGGAACGGGAACGGGATTCCGGATGAGTGCGAATTTGTGATCGGCGACATGAACTGCGACGGGTTTGTGACGGTCGGCGATATCAGCGGATTTGTGCTGGCGCTGACTGACCCGGCGGGATATGCGACGGCGTTCCCGAACTGCAACATCAACCTCGCGGACGTCAATCAGGACGGGTTCGTGACGGTGGGTGATATCAGCGGGTTTGTGGCGCTGCTGACGGGCGGCAACTAAGCCGCGACGGTTGATTCGGCGGCCTGCGAGATGCAGGCCGCTACACGGATGGGCGACGCCGATTGATCGCGATGAGCGGTTGGTCGGCGTCGCTCGTTTTTTTTGGAGGGGTGAAGGGGTGGAAGGCGGCGGAGTTTTTTGGGGGCCGTTGTTAGATCGTGGGATGCAGATTGGAGCGGATGGAAACTACGCTCGTGATTAGCGGTGGGCGACCATGCGGACGAGGACTTCGCGGCGGTCGTAGGGTTTGAGGAGGTGGGTCTCGTAGCCTTCGAATTCGAAGCCGGCGGCGGCGTGGGCGCGGCGGGCGGGTTCGTTTGCGGAGAAGACGACGAGGGTGAGTTTTGTCGCGGCGAGTTCGGTGAAGGCGATGTGGCGGAGGCCTTCGGCGATTCGTCGGCCGAAGCCGAGGCCGCGGGCGTGGGGGGCGACGATGACGTGGCCGATCC
>JALHOX010000091.1 GCA_022842805.1 Phycisphaerae bacterium
CTACCTCTCCGGCGATCCGCTCGACCCCAACACCGATGCCGATGCGTTCGCCGGCCGCGAGGCGTTGAGACCTCTGGTGGCGATGCTACGCGGCGCGCACACCCCGCCGCGCGTTGCGGCGCTCACGGGCGAGGCGGGCAGCGGGCTGACGACGGCCATGCGCTGGCTGCGCGCCGCCCTGCGCGAAAAGCCGGCCGATGGGGCCAAACGCGACGAAGTGCGAATTCGAACCGCGTGGATCGACGCCCGCGCCTCCCGCGCGTTGGAGGACGAGCGCGAGCTGGCGGCGGTTTTGCTGCTGGCTGCGGCCGATGTGCGCAATCTCGCGTTCGATCGCCTGCGACGCGTGGTTCGCGATTTCGGGGCCGTGCTGGGTCGCGGCTTTGCGCAGACCCTCGCGGCGCGAAAGCTCGACGCCGGCACCATGGTCGCCGTGCGCGATCGGGCCGAAATGGGCTGGATCGAGTCGCAGTTTGAGTCAAACGCTGCGCCCGAGCGCACCGCCGCCGATCCGCTGCCGGTCGGCTTTTGGCGAAGCGTGGGCGACACCATCTCCGAACTGCTCGGCGAAGGCGCTCGATTGGTGCTTTTCTGCGATATGGGCGGCGGCGGCGTTTCGCAGTTAACGCAACGACTCGCGACGCTGCGCAGCTTGCCAAAGCTGGCGATCGTCGTCGGCGCCGCCGACGCCCCGGAACGCGATGGAAAGGGTGGCGATCTGGATCGCGGCGGCGTCGATCTCACGATTCCGCTCAACGCCGGCAGCGGTTCGAAGGTGTGGCTGTCGGCCAAGCTGTCCCAGGAGCTTTCACGCGGCGCGCTTTGGGCGGCCCTCGCAACCGAGCCGCAGACGACATTCATCGACCTGGCCCGCGAACTCGCCCGCGACAACCCGCGCGAGACGATTCGGCTCATGAACGCGGCGCTGCTGGCGGCCGCGGCGGACGTGGCGCAGCGCGCCCCCGCCCGGGGCGGATTCGAATCCCGCGCGATCGCGTTTCGCAGCGGTTTGCAGCGCTACTTTCTGCGGCGGCTTCTGCACGAGCGACATCGCTTCGAAAGCGTGCTCGGCTTGCACCGCGGGCGAGAGTTTCTCATGGAGTGGTCGCGCGCCGCGCTTGCGCAGCCGGTCTCGACCGGCGTCATGGATGCGGCCGCGGCGCTGGCGAGCTCCGGCGG
Organism: Phycisphaerae bacterium; assembly: GCA_022842805.1. Taxonomy (GTDB): domain Bacteria; phylum Planctomycetota; class Phycisphaerae; order UBA1845; family Fen-1342; genus JALHOX01. Next base: position 1,180 of record JALHOX010000091.1, read on the forward strand.
AGGGGAGTGGAGCGATGTGGGCGACGCACTCGAGCGCGCGATCGATCTCAGCGCGGCGCCGGCTGCGTGGCAGCGCGTCCTGCGAATCGCCGCGGATCATCCCCGCCGGGTCGAGCTGCTCGCGCTGCTGCGCGACAGCGATCTGCACGCACTGCTGCGGATTCCGCTCGAATTGCCGCTCGACGAACCCGCCGACGCCCTCGGGCTTGCGCGAAGGGCCGATCACGCGATTCGCGAGGCCGCGCGGCGCGGAGGCCGGGCGGAGGCCGCTGAGCCCCCGTCCGACGCCGCCATCTCCGAACTGGACCTCGCCGGTTTAGAACTCGCGACGATCGAACCCGTGGCGCGCTATCGGAGTGTGCAGCGGCTCTCCATCCGCGGCAATCCGATCGCCGAGATCGACGCCGTCGCGTCCCTGCGCGATCTCCGACAACTCGACTTGCGCGGCACGCGCGTCCGCGATCTCGCTCCGTTGGGCCACTTGCGGCGGATGCGGCGCCTACGCATCGACGATTCTGCGGTCGCCGACCTTGCGCCGATCGCTCGGCTGCGCGGTTTGCGGGTGCTGAGCGCGGCGGGGACCACGGTGCGCGATGTCGCGCCGCTGGCGGGGCTGGCCAAGCTTCGCGAGCTGGGGCTCGCGCGAACACGCGTCAGCGACATTCGCGCCATCGGGCTGCTGCCGATGCTCAAAAGGCTGAATCTAAGCGCCACGCCCGTGCGCGATGCGATTCCGCTCGTGGGGCTTACGCAACTCGAGGAATTGCGGCTGGCGACCACGGAACTCGAATTCGTCGCGCCGATCGCGCGGCTTTCCGCGCTGCGCACCCTCGACCTTTACGGGACAGGCGTCAGCGACATCAGCCGGCTCGCCGTGCTGCAAAACCTGCGACAGCTCGATCTGGGCCGCACGGCGGTCGCCGATCTCTCGGCCCTGGCGCCGCTCGCGGCGTTGCAATCGTTGAATCTCGCGGGCAGCAACGTCGTCGAACTCGCCCCTCTGGCCGAATTGCCGCGACTGGAGTGGCTGGCGGTAGGGGAGTGCGCAGTGACCGATCTGCAGCCCCTGACCCGAATTCGCAACCTGCGCGAGCTCGATGTGCGGGGCGTGGCGGAGGCGGCCTTGGCCCCGCTCCGCGGCTGCGCCTCGCTGGCGCGGGTCACGCTCAGCCCCGGTCTGCGACAGTCGCCGATCGGCGTCGCGCTGAGCGAATCGGGCGTTGAGGTCATCGAGGCGGACGATTCTCCGCGTTGACATTCACGCCCCGTCGTCGAAGATTCGCCCCAAGCAAATGGCACACGCTCCGACCATGCCCTCGCACATGCCCTCGCACTCGCACAGCCTGCTGCGACTGCTCCATCCGCTCACGCCGTTGGCGGCGGTCTGGCGGGCCCGCGATCTCATATGGCAATTGACGGCCCGCGAGCTGTCGCAGCGCTATCGCGGCACATCGCTGGGGCTGCTCTGGTCGCTGCTGAGCCCGCTCATCACGCTGGCGATATACACCTTCGTCTTCGGCTCGATTCTCAAGCTCAAATACGACATCTCGCATACCGGCACCCAGAGCGAATACGCCCTCGCGCTCTTTGGCGGTCTGATCGTCTACAGCGTGTTTCAATCGGTCGTCGGAGCGTCGCCCACGCTCGTCCTGCAGAATCCCAGCTATGTGAAACGGGTCGTCTTTCCGCTCGAGGCGCTGCCCGTCGTTCATCTGCTCGCCGCCCTGGCCCAGTTTGCGATCAGCCTCGCCGTCCTGCTGGTCGGTTGCCTGCTGGTCTTCGGCAAGCTCAGCGCCGGAGTGTTGTGGACGCCGCTCGTGCTGTTGCCGCTCGCCATGCTGACGCTCGGCGTGTCCTGGTTTCTGGCGTCGGTCTGCGTTTACGCGCGCGATCTAACGCAACTTGTCGGCGTAGCGCTATCGCTGCTCATGCTCCTCACCCCGATCTTTTACCCGCTGAGCAATGTGCCGAAGGAGTTTCAGGCGGCATACCTGTTCTGCAATCCGCTGGCGATTCTGGTCGAGAATTCCCGCCGCGTGCTGCTCTACGGCCTGGCCCCCGACTGGCTGCCGATGCTCCTGGTGACCGTCGTCAGTTGGATCGTAATGCAGCTCGGCTTTGCCTGGTTCATGAAGACCAAGCGGGGGTTCGCCGATGTCCTCTGACGCACGGCCCGACGTGATCCTCAGCGCCCGCGGGCTGGGCAAACGCTACGAGATTTACGATCGCCCCATCGATCGCCTCAAGCAAACCCTCTTCCGCGGCCGACGCCAGTTCTTTCGCGAGTTCTGGGCGTTGCGAAATTGTTCCTTCGATCTGCATCGCGGCGAGGCGCTGGCCGTCATCGGCCGCAACGGCAGCGGCAAGAGCACGCTCCTCCAAATCCTGGCCGGGACGCTGACGCCCACCGAGGGCTCGTTCGAAACCTCCGCACGCGTGGCCGCACTGCTCGAGCTCGGTGCCGGCTTCAACCCCGAGTTCACGGGCCGCGAAAATGTCTTCGTCAACGCCGCCTTGCTCGGAATTCAGGGGGCGGAGCTCCGCCGCCGCTTCGACGAAATCGCAGCCTTCGCGGACATCGGCGATTTTCTGAATCAGCCGATCAAGACCTATTCCACCGGCATGGTCGTGCGGCTCGCGTTCGCGGTGCAGGTCTTGCTCACCCCCGACATCCTCATCGTCGACGAGGCCCTGGCGGTCGGCGACGCCGCGTTTCAGATCAAGTGCATGACGCGCATGCGCGAGCTGCTCGCCAAGGGTGTCTCGGTGCTGCTCGTGACGCACGATGTGGAGACGGTGCGATCATTCGCAGACCGGGTCATCTGGCTCGACCACGGCGCCACGCGCGCCTTCGGCGATCCACGCGCGACCACCGCCGCCTATTTGCAGGACCTCTTCAGCGGCGCCGGATCAGCGCCGGCAGTCGCCTCAAGCGCCGCCACCGCCTCCGCCGAACTGAACGGCGCCGCCCGCCGTCTGGAGGCCCTGGGCACGCGACAGCCCATGCACCGCTGGGGGCGCGGGCAGGTGCAGGCCCAGGCCGTCTCGCTCGACAATGGCTCGACCGGCGGCAGTGTCTTCGCCCACGGCGGTCGCCTCCATATCGAGGTCGAGTTCGCCGCTCGCGAGGCCTACCGGGCCGATCATCTCGGCTTCGCCTTCGCGCTGCGGAACACCAAGGGGCTCGATATCATTGCCTACACAACCTGGGACGCCGGCGAGCGCTTTCGCGATCTTTCCGCCGGCGAGCGAATCCGCCTGGCGTTCGAGTGTCCAAACATCCTCGCGCCCGGCGAATACGCACTCGTATTGGCGGTGGAGGAAGTGCTCGGCTCCAGCCGCGTTTATCAGGACTTTGTCGAAAACGCCGTGATCTTCACCGTCGTTTCCGACCGACCCATTTTTTCGAGCGTATTGCCGACGGTGGTCCACCGCGTGGTCACCGCCTGAGCGAGTAAAGTTTGAATACTCCGGCGGCGGCCCGCCCCGGAAGCGGCCGGCGTTGGCGCGGCGGCCCACAAACCGACGAGGGATGCGAGTGGCGACGCTGACGGAGACCAATTCGCGCGCGTGGTGGGACGAGTACTTCTCGGCCCGCTGGACCGAGAACGACGGCCCCGCGCAGACGCGCTACTTCATGGAACAATTGCTCGCGCACCTGCCGCCCAACCTCCGCGCCGTCCTTTCCGATCGTTCCTTGCAGATCGCCGATTGGGGCTGTGCCTTCGGCGACGGCGTCGACTGCCTTTCCGCGACGTTTCCCAAAGCGAGCGTGACCGGGCTCGATTTCTCGGAGCGGGCCATCGACGAGGCCCGCCGCCGCTACCCCAACGCCCAGTTCGAGCAGACCACCGGCGAGGCGCTGCCGCGCACCTTCGACGTCGTGGTGACGTCGAACTGCCTGGAGCATTTCGAAGATCCGCTGGAGCTGGTGCGGACGCACCTCCGACAGACGCGCGACCTTTACATCGCGCTCGTGCCCTTCGAGGAAGAGCCGCTCTGCGAGTACCACAAGGCGCGATTCGATCATGAAACGCTGCCCACCGAGATCGACGGCTTTCAGCGCATCCTCAGCACGACGTTCGACAGCGACCGGCGCTTTTGGCCCGGCGAGCAGTTGCTGGTGATTTACGCTTCGCCGCGCTTCATGGCGCGCTCGCGCGATCCGCTGGCCGCCGAGATCGACAAGTGGGATCGAGTCTATGAGGCGCGACCCCTCGCGCCCGAGTCCCCCACGGTCGAAGCATTCAACGAACTATTTGCGAAGCTCGTCTCCGAGTTGCTGCCCGAGGGCGGACGCCTGCTCGAGGCCGGCGCCGGCGCCGGATCCCAAAGCCTCGCTCTGGCCAAAAACCCAAAGTACCAGGTGCGCCTGCTCGATTTCTCGACCGCGGCGCTCGAATACGCCCGCAAGCGCTTCCAGGCCGAGGGGGTCGCCGCCGAGTTTGAGCAGGCCGATGTCATGTCGCCCGCCTCGGCGGATTTCGACCTCGTCTTCAACGCCGGCGTGCTGGAGCATTACGACTTCCAGACCCAGGTCCGCTTTATCCGGGGCATGGCGAGTCGCTCGAAAAACCTCGTGCTCGTTCTCGTACCCAATCGACTCTGCTACTGGTACTGGATCTGGCGCGTGCGCGACGCGTCGAAGGGGCTGTGGACCTATGGCGTCGAGTCGCCGCAGGTCGATCTGCGTGACGCCATGCGCGCCGCGGGCGTGCGGCCGCTGGGCCAGGCCTATCTGGCGCCGGAGTGGACCGAAGAGTTCATTCAAAATCTCGGCGAGATTCCCGCCGATCTGCGCAAGGACATCATCGAGATTCACCGCGCGGGGCTCGTGCCGCCGGCGCAGCGCGCCTACCTGCTCGCCGCGCTGGGTACGGTCTCCGATCAGGATCCGCCGTTCTCCGAGACCTGGAACGGCAGCGTCATCACGGACGAAACCAGCCAGGCCCAACTGGCCGGCGCCCTGGCCGACGCGATTTCCCTCCGCCTGAGCGCCGAGCGCGAGGTCTCCGAGGCCCGCACCCGCGAGAGCGAACTCCGCGCCGCGCACGCCAGCCTGCGCGCCGTCTCCGAACAACTGCAAGCGCAACGGGCCCACACCGAGCTGCGCCAGGCCGAGCTGCTCACCCAACTCACCCGCGAACAGATCGAAAAGGCGGCCGCCGCGCAGCGCGAGCAGACCGCGCAGCAGCAGATCGCGGCGCTCGAGCAGCAGTTGCGCGCCGTCGAACAATCGCGTCAGGTCGCCGAGAGCCGCTTCGCCGCCGCCCGCGCCGAATTCGAGCGCCAGATCGCGGAGGCAAACGGATCGCAGAGCGAACTCGAAGCCTTGGCCCTGCGCGTCGCCGAGCTCACCGAAGAATCGCGATCCCTGCAGAAACAACTCGTCGCCCGCAACGCCGAACTCGCCGGAGCCCGATCGAGCGAGTCCATCCACGCCCTCCGCACGATCCAGGTCCAGGAGCAGTTCGACGCCTATCGCAACCAGATGCAGAACACCTTTAACGGTGCTGCGTGGAAAGTCGCAACGCGGATTCACCGCCTGCGGCGATTCGTCGCCCCCGACGGCTCCCGGCGACATCGCGCCGTCCGCAAAGTCCTCGGCGGCACGAAGAGCGCCAAGCACGGCGTCAGAAAAATGCTCTCGGCGGTGCGCCGCCGCATCGGTCTGCCGCCCGCCATGACCTGGTATGCCTACGCCTTCGACCGTTTCAAGCGGCTGCGGGCCGAGCGCTTCCAGGGCGACCCCGCGACCATTCGCTGCGCCGCCGAGACCGGCCTGGTTTCGGTGATTCTGCCCATCTACAACGGCGCCGACATGATGCGCGAGTCGATCGACAGCGTCCTCGCGCAAACCTATCGCGACTTTGAATTGATCATCGTCAACGACGGTTCAAAGGACGAGACGCCGCAAATTGCCGATGAATACGCCGCCCGCGACCCGCGCGTCCGCGTTATTCACCAGGTCAATCAGAAGCTTCCCCGTGCCCTGAACAACGGCTTTCGCGCGGCCCGCGGCGAGTTTCTCACCTGGACCAGCGCCGACAATCGCTTCAAGCCCGACTTCCTCGAGAAGATGGTCGCGTGCCTGCGCCGGCATCCGATGTGGGAGTGCATCTATGCCGATCAGGACATCATCGGCGAAGACGGCAAGCCGCTGATCGGTACCAACTGGTTCGCGAACTATCAGCAACCGCCCGGCAGCGAGCACGTCTATCTCCCCAAAGACCCTTCGGAGCTGAACACCTGGGCCAACAACTACGTCGGCGCCGCGTTCATGTACCGGGCGCGCACTCCCTATCTGGTCGGCGAATACAGCCCGCGCTTGTTCGGGCTGGAGGATTACGACTACTGGATGCGGATCAACGCGCTGCTCGCGCTGCGCCATGCCGATTTCGATGGTCCGGTCTATGACTACCGCTTCCACGACAATTCGCTGACCAGCAAGGACAAAGAGCTCAAGATCACGCAGCGCCGCACGCAGATGATGGTCTTCGACGACTGTCGGCGCAACATGTATCTCTCGCCCGTCTGCTGGTGCGTCGAGGGCGATGTCGATTCTCACGGACCGGCCGTTGACGACTGGTGTCAGCGCCTTCGACGGCGCGCGGGCGAAGCACGCCACACCATGGTCGATCGCGCCCGCATCGCGAAGATGACGCTCCCGGAGCTTTGGCTGCCGCTGGTCTACGTATTCGTCGCCGACACGCCGGAGGCGCTCCGCACCGCGCCGCCCACCGACCTTCCGCCCCAGGCGTTCAAGGTCCTGCTATCCATCTCCGGCGACGCGTTGCCCGACAGCGTCGCCGCCGGTTGGGATCTGTGCCTCGCGGCTAAGCCGAATGTCGAGCCCGTCCGCCTCGCGGAGCCGTGGCGCGGCTGGCTGGTCGTGCCGGATCTCGAAATGCTGCTCGAACTGATCGACATCCGCTGCCACGCGGCCGAGGCCGAGCGGCTGGAAGAGCGCATCGTCAATCCGCCCGCCACCACGCGCGAACTGACTGTGATCGTCTGTGCTTACAAGCGCCTGCCGTATCTGGAGCGCTGCCTGCGGTCGATCGCCGAGCAGGGCGACAGTGGCGTCGATTTCGAAGTCATCGTCGTCAACAACGATGTGGAAGACCCGCAGATCGCCGCCCTGGTCGATCGTCTGCGCCGCGAGGCGTTCGCCGCGTTTCCGCAGCGCCTGCGCTACCTCGATTGCCCGCTGAAGGGCCTCTCTCACGCGCGCAACGCCGGCCTCTCCGAGGCAAAGGGCGAGTTCGTCTGCTTCGTCGATGATGACGCACGCGTGCGAACGGGCTGGATGCGGGCGATGCGCGACGCCTTCCGCAACGATCCGCAGGCGGGCGTCATCGGCGGAAAAATCCTGCTGCTGCCGCCCACCCCGTCGCCCGAATGGCTCTCGCGCGATTGGTATGCGTATTGGTCGCATTTCGAGCCGGGCTGCGAAAGCTACACCCGCGCCCAATATTGGTGGGAGGCGCCCTGGGGCGCAAACTGGGCCGGCCGTCGCGAAGCCCTCGACCGCATCGGCGGATTCCGCACGCACTACGGCCGCAAAGGCGACGACTTTGGCGGCGGCGAAGAGGTCATCGCGGCCCAGCTCGTGAAACAGCTCGGCTACAGCGTGGGCATCGAGCCGAAGAGCGCGGTGACTCACGACGTGGAGCCGAGCCGCTTCACGCTCGAACATGTGAAGAAGACCATCAGTTCGGGCATGCGCGTCAATTACGCCGCGCAGACCGATCTCTACCTCGGCATGGAGGCGACGTTCTACGGCACGCTGCGCAACATCGCCGCCAACCTCGCGAAGGCCGCCCGCTGGAAGCTCCCGCCCGGTCAGCGAACGCGCCACCTCGCCTACGCCCGCGCATATTGGCAGCAGTTCTGGCGGCAAATCGAAGACGCGCGGGCCCGACGCGGTCGGCGCGAATCGCTGAAGTAATCTTCCGACCGCGCCGCCGCCTCACGGCGCGGCCGCGACCCGCACAATCAGCGTCGTCCCGTCCGCGTCGCTTCGCGGCAACCGCGGAAAGTCGGGCAGCCCTTCGTCGAAAAATCCGATCTCGACCTGGCTCGCGGCATCTTCGGCCGCGGCCGGCGCTGTGGTCGCAGCGCTGTCCGACCGTGGCGCGCTCACCACGATCGCATACGTTTCGCCCGCCTGCCACTGCGACGTCGGCGGATGGGGGTAGGCATCGAGAATCTGCGAGCGCTCGCCGTGCTTCACATGAAACATCAGCTTCAAACTGCGCTCGCTGGCACGGATGCACACGAACTCAATCCGCCAGTTCCCGTCGAATTGCCGGGTCAGCTCAGTTGCCCGCGCAAAGTCGCCGAACGTCGCGACGAGCGGCCAGGTGGTCCCGCTCCGCGCACGTTCTGCCGCGGTCTGAAAATTTTTGTAGAGAGTCAGCCGGCCGCCGTCGTGTAGGTCGATGTCCTTCCAAAGCGAATAGCCGCTGCCTGCACCAAGCCACTCGACCAGCTCCCGCGCATGGCGATTGAGCAGACGCCCCTCCAACTCCGCGTCCTTCAGCGAGGCATAAGCGGCGACGACCCCCGCATCGGCCCGCAGCCGCTCTCGCTGCTCGGCGATTCGCTCATCCGACCAATAGGCGTAAGTCCCCCAGTCGAACTTCGCCGCCCGCCGCCACACCGCCGCGAACATGTCGAGCCGCCCCACGTGGTACTCATACGAATTGGAGGCCAGCCAGACGGTCGGGCGAATTCCCTCGGCGTTTAACTGGTCAAGTTCCGCCATCGTCGCGTCGACCGGAGCGCGGCGCTGTCGCTCGGGCGGCGCTCCCAGAATCGTCAGGGCGTCGTAGGCCCCGCCGACCACGGCGCCGCCGCGCTCCGAAACGAGCCGTGCGGCGAAGTCGTGCTGACTGACCCGAATCGCCAGCCACTGCACGCCGATGGCACTAAGCGCCAACATGCGGAGCCCGTTGGCGACGCCGGCGTCGGCTCGTTGACCGACGGCCGCCCCAATCAGGACGACCAGCGGCGCAAGCGCCGGAAGCAACAGGCGATAGGTGACGTTGGCGGTGCGCACCGTGGCAAAGACGTTCGGAGCCGCGGCCAGCAGCGCCACAAAAGCAAACAGCGCCGCATCGCGCGAGAATCTGCCGCGACGCTCGGGCCAGGCGTACAACAAAATCGCCGCACCCGCGGCCGCCGCGGTGCACCAACCAAGCTGCGACTCCAGGATGACCTTCGTCCAAACTCGAAGCAGCTCCGCCCCATCCATCACGCTGCCGTCGGCACGCAGCGCATCGGCCGATACGAAGCCGAGCGACATGCGGCCGTGCGCCAGCGCTTCGCCGAAGTTCCGCGCATACCAGAGCGCCGCGATCGCGCCGCCCACCGCGAGCGCCGTCGCCAGCGTGCGCGAGCGTGCCGCGAGTTGCGGGTCCCGCCCCGAGCCGGCCAGCCACCAGGCCGCCAGCGGCAGGCCGACCATCGTCGGATACGTCGCCTTGGTCAGGCACCCCAGCCCGATCGCGACGCCCAGCACCACGCCGCGGTTCGAAATCGGAGCGAACAGCAGCGCGATCGTCGCCAGTACCAGCGCGGCCAGCAGCGGCTCGGGATAAAGCTGCCCCGCCAGCGCACCCAGCCCGGGCATGGCGCCCAGCGCCAGCGCCGCCCCGAGCCCGCCGCCAGGGCCGAAGGCCCGCTCGCCGATCCAGTACGCCAGCCACTGCAACAGCAGGATCGTCACGAAAATCTGAACCATGCACGCCCCGGCCGCGCGCGTTCGCCCGACCAGCATCGATGCCGCGGCGAGGGTGTTCACAAATAGCGGCGGCTTCGCGTAGCCCTGTTCGGTGGCGATGATCGCCGGCCACGTCATCAGGCCGCGCTCGGTCAGTTTGTCCCGCGTGTCGAGCGCGTAATCGAGATACTCGCACTCGTCGTAGATGAGACCGTCCACTCCCGCATGGCGAAATGCCGCCACCGCCGACAGAGCGGGAATGACGATCGCGGCGAAAGCGGCCAGGCGAACCAGCAGAGTTCCCATCGCGCGCACTGTCGGCGAATTTTCGCCGCGCGCCAACCGAGCCGGCAGGGCGGAGCGGCCCCGCTGCAACGGTCGCGTTCAGTCGAATGCGATCCTATGATTCCGCCCCATGAAAGATCGTGAATCGCGCTCGTCGGGCGCGTTCGGCGCCGCCGCCGACCTTCAACCGCTTCATCACTCGCGCGACCAGGCAGCCCTCGCAGTCGGTCTCGCCGCTGCCGTCGCCGCCGCCGCCATGGGCGTGTTGATCTCCAGCGCCTCGCTCGAAATTCTCCTCGACCGCTTCCTGCCCGACGACGTTTTCTACTACTACCAGCCCGCCCGCGTCTTCGCGCAGCGCGGCTTCAGCAGCTTCGACGGCCTGCACTTCACCAACGGCTATCAGCCGCTGTGGTTTCTCATGTGCGTTCCCGTCTTCTGGCTATTCCCCGATGGCGGCGAAGCGCCGATCCGCATCCTGCAACTTGTCCAGGTGGCGTTCGTCGGCGCGGGCCTCTTCGTCCTCATGCGAACCCTCGCCGAGCGCTTCAGCCCACTCGCGATCGCCGTCGCCTTCACGCCCTGGATGCTCTCGTTTCAGCCGTCATCCGTCTGCGGCCTCGAAGTCGCCATCAGCATCTTCTTTCAATCGCTCCTCATGCGCCATTTCCTGGTGCACTGCGCCGAGCCTGCCGCCGCCGCACCCGGCGCGCCGCGCTTCACCGTGCGGGCCGCCGCGCTGCTCGGCTTGCTGACGGCGGTCGCCTTTCTCGCCCGCACCGACGTGGTCTTCCTGGGCGCCGCCCTCTTTCTTTGGGTTGCCTGGCACGGCCGCGCGTGGACGCCCGCCGGCTTCGGCTTACTCGTCGCCTTTGTATTCCCGATCGCCATCCTCGACGGCGGCTACGTCGCCTCAAACCTGTGGCTCACTGGTCACGCCATGCCCGTCAGCGGCGCCGCGAAAGTCTTCTATTCCGAGCTGAGCCGCAACGCCGCGGCGGCGCGACTGGGCGGC
>JALHOX010000092.1 GCA_022842805.1 Phycisphaerae bacterium
AAGGCTCGGTTTTTGATTCGTTCAAAACGTTCGCGATGAGCGGTTTGGCCGGTTTTTCCCGCGAAATTGGGGGGTTTTTACCCCATTTGACCCAAACTCGTGCGGGTTTGTTGAAAGCGCTTGGCGAGGCGGCCGATCGACGGGTGGCAAGCGCCTCGCGTCAATAAGTGCTGCATCGGGTCGCACTCGCGAGTTAGCGAACGTGATCAGGGATCGGGGTTCGAAAACATGAGCACTAGCGTGCTAACGCAGAAAGCGCCCACGACGGAGCGTGTGCGCAGCGAGTCGCGGCAGGCGACCTCCGGGTTCGGCGGCGGCGGCGGCGCAGTTGGGGCGGGGGGCAGCGTCTCGCAGATCGTGAGCTTTCGGCTGGCGGACGAAGAGTACGGCGTCGACATCATGCGTGCGCAGGAGATCATCATGATCTCGCAGATCACGCGGGTGCCGGAGGTACCGGACTTCATCTGCGGGCTGATCAATCTGCGGGGCCATGTGATTCCGATCGTTGATCTGCGCAAGCGGTTCGGCCTCGAGGCGCGGGAGTATGACGAGCACACGCGTGTGATCGTCGTGAACGTGGAGAGCAAGACGATCGGCATCGTGGTGGACGCGGTGACCGAGGTGTTGCGGATTCACGCCGAGCAGATCGAGCCCGCGCCGTCGAGCATTACGGGGCTGGACCACGAGTACATCCGCGGTCTGGTGAAGCTGGAGGGGAAGCTTCTGATCTTGCTGAACATCGAGAAGATTCTCTCGCGCGAGCAGCAGCGCGAGCTGACGCAACTCCAGGTGAACGCGAACTAGGTTTGACAGACAAGCTTGTAGCGCCGGGGGCGGCGTCCGCCCACCGCGATGAAGCAGCGCAACCCAACATCGCCCGGGAATCCGGACGTCTCCTGTAGAAAGGGATCACGACATCATGGCCAAGACGACCTCGACCAAGAAGAGCACGCGACCGACGGGGAATACGACGACCAACGCTCAGGCTGAAGCGACGGCCAACGCTCAGGCGGTGGCCAAGGTGATTTCGACGCTGACGAACTGCAAGAGCGTCGAGCAGGCGGCGCAGGCCGCGCTGGACACGGTGCGTGCGGCGTTCGGCTGGGACTACGGCTCCTATTGGGCGGTGGATCCGGCGCAGAAGGCTCTGAAGTTTGTGAATGAGTCGGGGTCGGCGGGGCCGGAGTTCAAGGCCGTGACGCTGGCGGCGAGCTTCCGCGAGGGCGAGGGTCTCTCGGGCAGGGCCTGGAAGACGCGCGATCTTTTCTTCGTGAAGGACATCGGCGAGATGACGGACTGCTGCCGTGCTCCGGTGGCGCAGCGCGTGGGCGTGAAGAGCGGCGTCTGCTTCCCGATCATGGTGAACGGCGACGTGGTGGGGACGATGGACTTTTTCTCGACGCAGGTGCTGAACCCGTCGGAAGGTCGGCTGCAGTCGCTGCGCAGCGTCGGCGGCGCGGTGTCGCTGTGCTTTGAGATGTTCAACAAGCAGAACGTCGCCGAGGAAAGCAAGCAGATGCTCGAGAACGCGCCGGTGAACATCATCCGCGCGGATCGTCAGGGCATCATTCGCTATGTGAATCCGGCGACGGTGAAGGCGTTGACGCCTCTGGCGCACCTGCTGCCGGTTCCGCTGGACAAGGTGGTCGGCGCCAACATCGATATTTTCCACAAGAAGCCGGAGTATCAGCGGCGGATCGTGAGCGAGGCCAAGAACCTGCCGCACCGGGCGACGATCTCTCTGGGAGAGTTCAAGCTGGACCTGCTGGTGACGGCGATCATGGACAAGGACGGCAACTACGCCGGCACGATGGTGACGTGGGAGAACATCACCGATCGTTTGAAGATGGAGGCCGAGACCAAGCGCTTGCAGGACGAGCAGGCGGCGGCGGCGGCGGAGTTGAAGTCCAAGGTGGACTCCATTCTGACGAACGTGACGGCTGCGGCGGCGGGCGATCTGACGACGGCCGTGACGGTGAAGGGCAGCGATGCGGTGGGCCAGCTCGGCGAAGGGCTGGAGCGGATGATCAATTCGCTGCGGGGCGTGGTGATTCAGATCAAGGAAGCGGCGGATCAATTTGCCGAAGGGTCGCGGGTTGTGAGCGAAGGCGCCACGTCGCTGAGCGAAGGCGCGCAGACGCAGTCGGCGAACGTTGAGGAGATGTCGGCCTCGATTCAGTCGCTGAACCAGATGATCCAGGCGGTGGCGGACAACGCGAAGTCGGCCAACCAGCTCGCGATCGACACGAGCAAGCGGGCCGAGGACGGCGGCGCGGCGGTGACGAAGAACATTGAAGCGATGAAGCTGATCGACAAGAGCAGCGAGCAGATCGCGGAGATCATCAGCGTCATCAGCGAGATCGCGAGCCAGACCAACCTGCTGGCGTTGAACGCGGCGATCGAGGCGGCGCGAGCCGGCGAGCACGGTCTGGGCTTTGCGGTCGTGGCGGACGAAGTTCGCAAGCTGGCGGAGCGCAGCAGCGAAGCGGCCAAGGAGATTGCGGCGCTGATCAAGGAATCGACGCAGCGCGTCAAGGAAGGCGCGGCGCTGAGCCAGCAGACGGGCGACGCGCTGAAGACGATCATCGAAGGCGTCGGCGCGACGGCCAAGAGCATCTCGGAGATTGCGAGCGCGACCGACGAGCAGTCGAACACGGCCCGCGAGGTCAGCAGTGCGATCCAGGTGGTCGCCAGCGTGACCGAGAACAACGCCAGCGCCGCCGAGGAGATGTCGGGCTCATCCGAGGAGCTGTCGGGCCAGGCCCAGCAGTTGATGGAGCTGGTCGGCTCGTTCAACGTCGGGTCGAGCGGCTCGCACGGATCGAGCGGCGAGCCGGCGAGCGCGAAGGCCGAGAAGAAGACGGTCGCCAAGGCCGCGGCACCGCGCAAGAACTGATCTGTTTGTGGTGCGTTTAACCCGGCGGCGACGACGCCTGTCACGCGGCGGTCGCCGCCGGGGGTTTTTCCGCCCGATACCGATCGGCGGACCGCCCGAGGGGTTTGGGGCCAAACATTCTGAGACGATTTCAACAAATCGACATCGCCACACGGCGCGACTGATTCGACGCTGCGAGCGTGCCGATCAACCCAGTGCAATCGGCCGAACGGCTGGTGCGGACCCGCGTCGGGTTTTGCGCTTCCGTTCGGCGATCAGACTAGATCGGAACGACCGCATGGCAAGCAGCGCCGCGGCGCAGGAAGCGCCCGTTCGAGACCCGTCGGTTTCGAAGCCGAGCCCAACTCATGCCCGCGATATGAAGGCGGTTTCGTCCGCCGGGCCGCTCTCGCAGATCGTCAGCTTTCGGCTGGCGAACGAGGAGTATGGCGTCGACATCATGCGTGCGAGGGAGATCATCATGATCTCGCAGATCACGCGGGTGCCGGAGGTGCCGGACTTCATCTGCGGGCTGATCAATCTGCGCGGTCACGTGATTCCGATCGTTGATTTGCGGAAGCGGTTTGGGCTGGAAGCGCGGGAGCATGACGAGAACACGCGGGTGATCGTCGCGACGGTGGGGGCGAAGACGATCGGGGTGGTGGTGGACGCGGTGACCGAGGTGCTGCGGATTCACGCCGAGCAGATCGAGCCTGCGCCGTCGAGCATCGCGGGGCTGGACCATGAATACATCCGGGGACTGGTCAAGCTGGATCAGCGTCTGCTGATTCTGCTGGATATTGAGAAGATTTTGACGAACGAGCAGCAGCGCGAACTGCCCGACGCGAGCAGCGTCGGGGCCTAGTCCGCCTCCGAATCATTCCCCGCCTGTCCGGCGGATCGCATCACCTTGAACGATGGACGCCGCCGGCCGCAACGGCAATGGCCTTGCAACAGGAATTTCCGATCATGTCGATTTTGAGCAACATGCGATTCACGACGCGCTTTGTCACTCTGTGTCTGATTTTCGGCGTGGCGCCGATGGCGATCATCGCGGGCATCGCGTATCGGGCGACGAGTTCGATGCATGAGAAGGCGACCGCGCAATACCTGAATCTGTCGGTTCAGGTGATGGACACGATCGATCGCAATCTTTTTGAGCGCTACGGCGACGTGCAGGCGTTCGGCTTTAACACGGTGACGCACGATCAGTCACAGTGGTACCAGGTGGGCGGGGAGAAGAACGCGATTGTGAAGGTGATGAACCAGTACGTGGATGCGTACGACATCTATTCGCTGACGGTGCTGGTGGATCTGCAGGGCAAGGTGATCGCGGTGAACGACCGCGACGCGAACGGGCAGGCGATCGACACGGCCTTCGTCTATGAGCGCAACTACAAGGACACGGGCTGGTTTCAGGCTTGTGCGGCGGGGAAATTCACGACCAAGCTGGCGCACACGGCGGCGGGGTATGATGTTTCGAACGGGACGTTTGTGGAAGATGTGATCGTTGATGAGGACGTGAAGAAGGCGTACGCGGGGGATGACGGGCTTTCGATGCGGTTTGTGGCGCCGGTGCGCGGCGCGGACGGGAATGTGATCGCGTACTGGGCGAACAGCTTTAAGTTTTCGACGGTGGAGGCGGTGCTGCAGAAGGCCTATGCGGATGTGAAGGGGCAGTGTCCGACGACGAATTTCTGGCTGATCAACCGTGACGGGGCGGTGCTGGCGAACTATGACCCGCGCGGCAGCGGCTCGGCGGACTTCAAGCACGACATGGGCACGATTTTGAAGAAGAACCTGGCGGCGATCGGGCCGGCCAAGCGGGCGATGGCGGGGCAGCGCGGGACGGGCACGACGAGCCATGCGCGGACGGGGCGACCGGAGATGTGCGCCTTTACGGCGTCGGTCGGGGCGCTGGGTTTTCCGGGGACGGGCTGGGGGCTGCTGACGCGCGTGGATGACGGGGAGCTGGCGGCGGCGACGGGCGTCAGCGGGATTCGGCGCAACGTGGGTCTGGCGGCGGTGATTTCGATCGGGCTGATCGCGGTGTGCGGGGTGGCGATCGGGCGGCGCTTTGCGCAGCCGATCCGCGATCTGGCGGTCGCGGCGAGTCAGATTTCGGGCGGCAATTACGAGGTTCAGATTTCGCACCGCTCGGCGGACGAGATCGGCGAGCTGGCGGAGAGCTTCCGGCAGATGGTGCCGCGGCTGCGGAGCGGGCGCGAGTTGCAGGCGCAGGCGGATCGGGCGGCGGCGGATCTTTCGGAGAAGGTGGACCTGCTGCTGGAGAGCGTGCGTTCGGCGGCGAGCGGCGATCTGACGACGAAGGTGTCGGTGAACGGAAGCGACGCGATCGGGCAGTTGGGCGAGGGGCTGGCGCAGATGATCTCGGCCCTGCGGAGCGTGGTGATCCAGATCAAGGATTCGGCGCAGCAGTTTTCCGAGGGTGCTCGCGTGGTGAGCGAGGGGGCGACTTCGCTCTCGGAAGGGGCGCAGACGCAGTCGGCGAACGTGGAAGAGATGTCGGCTTCGATTCAGTCGCTGAATCAGGTCATCCAGACCGTGGCGGAGAACGCGAAGGCGGCGAACGACCTGGCGACGACGACCAGCAAGCGGGCCGAGGAAGGCGGCGCGGCTGTGACCAAGAACATCGAGGCGATGAAGCTGATCGACAAGAGCAGCGAGCAGATCGCGGAGATCATCAACGTGATCGGGGAGATCGCCGGGCAGACGAATCTGCTGGCGCTGAATGCGGCGATCGAGGCGGCGCGGGCCGGCGAGCACGGCATGGGCTTTGCGGTGGTGGCCGACGAAGTGCGCAAGCTGGCGGAGCGCAGCAGCGAAGCGGCCAAGCAGATCGCCAACCTGATCAAGGAATCGACGCAGCGCGTAAAGGACGGCGCGGCGCTGAGCCAGCAGACGGGGCAGGCGTTGAAGACGATCGTGGAAGGCGTCGGGGCGACGGCCCGCAGCATCGCCGAGATCGCCGCCGCGACGGGCGAACAATCGACCACGGCGCGTGAGGTGAGCAACGCGATTCAGATCGTGGCGAGCGTGACCGAGAACAACGCGAGCGCGGCGGAGGAGATGTCGGGCTCGTCGGAGGAGTTGTCGGGCCAGGCGCAGCAGCTTCGCGAGCTGGTGAGCAGCTTCCGAACGGAATGATCGCGGACCAGCGGAGTTTGGAACCGGATGCGGCGCCGCGGGCGCGCCAAACGTGTGGTGCGACGGTAGTGCGGAATTAACGCCGGGAGGCTGAGTGTGCTGAATTCAAATGGTATTGCGGGGCCGGAGCAGTCTCGGGAGAGCCTGGGCGGCTGGAGCATTCGCAAGCGCTTGTTGTTGTTGGGCGCGATCGCGCTGACGACGTGCGGCGTGGTGTTCGTCTCGGGCTATTTCGGCTTGCAGAAGCTGCAGGACGGGTCGCGGGCGATGCAGACCGCGGCGGACATGCTGCGCAATCATCTTGAATCGGACATGATGCACGACGCGATTCGCGGGGACGTGCTGGGCGCGCTGCTGGCTTCGACGGACGAGGAGCGTGCGGCGACGGAGGCCGATCTGGCGGAGCATTCGGGGAACATCCGCACGTATCTCTCGAACAATGAGAAGCTGGCTTCGACGGCGGCGTTGCGCAAGGCGATCGGCGGGGCGAAGACGGAGCTGGAGAAGTACATCACTTCCGCCGAGTCGATCATTCGGGCGGCGAAGGGCGATGTGGCCGCGGCGCGCGGGCAGTTGCCGCTGTTTCAAGAGGCCTTTGGCCAGCTTGAGACGCAGATGGAGAGCGTGAGCGACGACATTCAGGCGGCGGTGGCGGTGGCCGAGCGGACCGCGGCCAAGCATGCGGAGCAGACGCGCAACACGCAGGTGGCGGTGGGCGGGCTGGGGCTGATTGCGCTGGTGATCTGCACGATGTGGACGACGCGGCGGATCGTGCAGCCGATCAACGCGGTGGTGGACGCGGCGGCCCGGCTGGCGTCGGGCGATATCGAGCGTGATCCGCCGACGGCGCGGGATGTCGAGTTGCGGCAGCTTTGCGGCGCGATGGGGGCGGTTCAGCAGCGCGTTCGGGCGGTGCTGGGCGACGTGCGCCATCTGGCGGAGGCGGCCCGCGACGGACGATTGGATGAGCGGCTGACCGGGACGGCGCCTCCGGGGGCGTATGGGGATCTGACGCGTGTTTTGAATGAGATGATGGATGCCTCGTCGCGGCCGTTGACGGCGGGCGGGGCGGTGCTGGCCCGGATCGCGGCGCGCGATCTGACGGCGCGGATGGATCAAGATTTTCGCGGGGATCACGGGCGCATCGCGGAGAGCATCAACACCGTGGCGGACACGCTGCGCGGGGCGATGCAGTCGGTGCGCGAGTCGGCGGTTCACTTCTCGGATAACGCCCGGGTGGTGAGCGAGGGGGCGACTTCGCTCTCGGAAGGGGCGCAGACGCAGTCGGCGAACGTGGAGGAGATGTCGGCCTCGATTCAGTCGCTCAGCCAGGTGATTCAGACGGTGGCGCAGAACGCCAAGTCGGCGAATGAGCTGGCGATGACCACCAGCAAGCGGGCCGAGGAGGGCGGCGCGGCGGTGACCAAGAACATTGAGGCGATGAAGCTGATCGACAAGAGCAGCGAGCAGATCGCGGAGATCATCAACGTCATCGGGGAGATCGCCGGGCAGACGAATCTGTTGGCGCTGAATGCGGCGATCGAGGCGGCGCGGGCCGGCGAGCACGGGATGGGCTTTGCGGTGGTGGCGGACGAAGTGCGCAAGCTGGCGGAGCGCAGCAGCGAGGCGGCCAAGCAGATCGCCAACCTGATCAAGGAATCGACGCAGCGCGTGAAGGACGGCGCGGCGCTGAGTCATCAGACCGGCGAGGCGCTGAAGACGATCGTGGAGGGGGCGGGGGCGACGGCCCGCAGCATCGCCGAGATCGCCCAAGCGACGGAGGAGCAATCGCACGCGGCGCGTGAGGTGAGCACGTCGATCCAGGTGGTGGCGAGCGTGACGGAGAACAACGCGAGCGCGGCGGAAGAGATGTCGGGCTCGTCGGAAGAGCTGTCGCGACACGCGCAGCAATTGCTAAAGCTGGTGGGCACCTTCGAAGTCGGCAGCGGCGTCGCAATTGCGACGGCTCAAGTCTGAATCCCGGAGCGCCCGATCTGTTTTGGAGAGTGAGCGGAGGCCGCCGCCGAGAGCGAGACGGCCGAATCTGAACGACGTCCGGAACTTATGGGCCGAGGAGCCAAGGAATGCGCACGGTGTTGAAGTCGAAGAAGAGTCTGAGCCTGGTCGCGCTGGCGGTCGGGATGTCGTTCGGTGCTGCCGGAAACTGCCTGCCGGACAATTTCTTCTCGGATTTGGTCGGCGGCCTGGTGACCGACTCGATTGGGTCGGTCGTTGGACAGGCGATCGACTCGATTCTGGCGGGCGCCATCGCCCCCGCAGAAGAGGCGTAGTCGGCACCCTCGTCTGGCCCGCATGACGCCCTGCGAATCGAGTGCTTCCCACCGATTCGACGGTGTTGCGTCCGATCTTTCTGCGGGCCTGAACCTCTCCCGAACCACACCAGTCTCATCGCGCCGGGTTCGTCATCCGACCGCGCGGCTTCGGCGCAAGCCAAGAGCAAGCAATGAATTCGCGAACCCCCTCGCCGGCGGCGTCCACACGTCTGCTGCTGCTGGCCGCACTGCTGGTCGGCGGTACATCGAGCGCCACGGCGATTGAGAAGATGCGTCCTTATCAGCATCCGACCTATTACAGCCAGCGGGCCACGAACACGCGCATTCCGGAGTCGTTCGACTTCGATGATTTCGTCATGCGGCTGGCGGCGGACGAGTCGGGCGGCGCGGCTGCGTCGCAGCCGGCGAGCGAAGCGCCCGTAATCGATGCGCCGCCGCAGGCGCTGCATGGCGGTGTGACGTACTGGCTGTTCAGCGACTATGTCACGCGCGGCGTGAATCTTTCGGACTATGTGGGAGAGGGCGGGGAGACGCCGGTTCACCAACTGACGACCAGCCTCGATTTCGACCTGGCGTCGGGGTTTGGGCTTGGGAACGAAGGCGATCTGGGCGTGCTGACGTTCTCGACGTTTTTCTCGTGGTATCCGCATTACGATCGCATCGCGACGGATGTGTCGTCGTTTCAGGAATACGATCTCAATCTGTCGTACAGCTACGAGTTCAAGCCGCTGGCGACGACGGCGACGATCGGCACGTCATTCTTCCTGTTTCCGGGGTTTAAGCAGACCGACAGCGTGGAGCTGCTGTTTCGCCTGGACCACAACGACGCTTGGATGTGGAAGTGGCTGTGGCCGGAGAATGAGGACGGGGTCTTCAATCCGTATCTCTCCTATGCGGCGGACATTGACTACTTCAACGGCGGCGCGTGGTTCGAGTTTGGCGTGAGCCACGATTTTCCGGTGATCGAGAATCTGACGGTGACGCCGGCGCTGACGCTGGGGACGGACGTGCGATACCTGGATCGCGTGGTGGGGACGGGCGACGAAGGGAACATTCAGTTGGCGTATGCGCAGTATGCGCTGACGGTCGGCTATGACCTTTCGGCGGCGCTGGATCTGCCGGAATCGGCGGGGACTTGGGTGGTTTCCGGGTTCATCTATTTCAATCAGACGGTGGGTGGGTTGAAGCGGAAGGGGATCATCGACGACGAGCTGTTTGGAGGTGTTTCGATCGGGTGGTCGTTCTAGGGGAGTTGCGCGGACGGGCGCAGTGGGGGATTCGGGTGGTCGGTTGGCGAGGAGGCCGGCCGTGACTGGTAGTTCGAGTCGTCGGCCTGCGAGGCGTTAGCCGCTACGGCTTGCAGTTTGACCGGTTGGAAGCCGGTCCCACAGTTATGGAGCGGTTATTTGGTGCGGGCGGCGCGATAGAAGAAGCGGCCCTTGAAGTCGCGGGTGGAGACGAGTTTCTTTTGAGGAGCCGGGCGATCGAGGTTGGCACGGGCGTTGCAGGCGTCGCACGCCGTGGCGGTGCTGGTGAGCAGTAGTCCGATCATCATTGCCGACAAACCGAGACCGATTCGACGCATGTTTCGCCTCCTGGTGACGTTGCATCGCGTTTTGCGGACGACTCTTTGACCCGACCATAGCGCGAGCGGCGGCGGCGAGTCAACGTGATTCACAAAAGCCCCTGAAATCGGGCCCGAATTTCGCCGTTTGCGGGCGGCGGATTTCGGTCCGGTCCGATTTGAAGTGCTGCGCTAAGCCGGTCGAAGAACACCGCGGGTGATGAAGTCGAGCGACGCCGCGCTTGCGTTATCGGCACTGCGGTGGGCGAACGACTTGCACCTGTGGAGAACGGACCGCCATGGTGCAGTTGACCGCGCTATCGGAAGAGCAATTCGCCCGGTTTGCGAAGCTGGTTTACTCGCGGGCGGGCATTCACCTGCCGGCGGAGAAGCGCTCGCTGTTGAGCAATCGTCTGCGGCGACGCATGCGTGCGCTCCAACTCGATTCGTTTGATCAGTACTACGACATTCTGGCGGCGGCCTCGACGAGCGAGGAGGAGCTGCCGCACTTCTTGAACGTCGTCACGACCAACGAGACATATTTTTTCCGGAACACGCAGCTCTGGCGGATGTTCAGCGACAAGCTGCTGCCGGAGTTTGTGGCGAAGCACGGCAACAAGTCGAAGCGGCTTCGGATCTGGAGCGCCGCGAGCAGCAGCGGGGAAGAGGCGTACACGATCGCGCTGATTCTGCGAGAGAAGCTGCCGGACTTTCATAGCTGGCGGGTCGAGGTGATCGGATCGGACATCAGCCGCAACATGCTCGAGCGGGCTTCGAAGGGCATTTACAACGCGTACGCGTTGAGCAAGACGGATGCGGCGGTCAAGACGAAGTGGTTTACGAAAGACGGGGAGAACTTCCGGCTTGCGGACGAGGTTCGCAAGCTGGTGAAGTTCCAGTTTCACAACCTGCGCGATGCATTTCCGCAGCGTGATTTCGACCTCGTGCTGCTGCGCAACGTGTTGATGTACTTCGATACGCCCATGAAGAAGCTGGCCGTCACCAACACTGCCAACGCGGTGGGGGCGGGCGGCTACCTGTACATCGGCGATGTCGATCCGACGCGGACCTCCGCGGAGTTGATGGAGGCGATGAAGCTTCAGCCGCTGACGCCCGGTCTGTACCACCGGCCCGCCGCGCCCGCCGCGTCGGCCTTTGCGAAGAACGGATAAGACCATGAGCGAATATGTCGATCTGACGCCCGAACTGCTGGCCGGTTTTCTGGACGAGGCACCCAGCTATCTGAACGCGCTGGAAGAGGGGCTGATGGCCTTTGAGGCCGCGGCGCAGGACGGCGTGATCGCGCTGCGCGACGCGGCCGATCACGAGCGGATGAACGAGGTCTTTCGCGCGGCTCACAGCCTGAAGGGCATTTCGGCCTCGATGGGCTTTAAGGGCATTCGCGATCTGACGCACGTCATGGAATCGCTGTTTGATCTGTTCCGGCATGGCAAGCGGCAGCTGCTGGCGGATGAGATCACGCAGATCCTGCGGGCGGTGGATCAGTTGCGATCGCTGGTCGACGAGGTGCCGGATTGCGGCGAGGCGGATCCGGTGGTGCATCAGGCGCTGGCGGCGCTGCTGGAGCAAAAGCCCGGCGGCGGAGCGGCTGCGCCGGCGGACGCCGGAACCAACGCTGCGGGCGCGACCAACGGCGTCGAGCCGCAGTTGTTGCAGCTTTTTGTGGAGTCGACGGCGGAGACGCTGGAGCTGCTGGGGCAGCACCTGCTGGGGCTGGAGCAGCGGCCGCAGGATAGCGATGCGATCAACGAAGTATTTCGCTGTGCGCACAACATCAAGGGGGCCAGCGGCGCGGTGCAGGCGACGCACATGCAGCGCCTGACGCACGCGATGGAGACGGTGCTTGATCGCGTGCGGAGCGGGGCGCAGGCGGTGGATGCGGCGCTGATCGGGGCGTGCCTCGGTGCGGCGGATGAGCTGCAGTCGGCGCTGGAGGAGATGCGATCGGGCGAGACCAACGACCCGGTGGTTGCGTCGCCGCGCGAGCTGTTCGGCAGTTGGCTGAACGAGACTGACATGGCGGTGGACGAGGTGGTCGCGAGCGGGGGGCCGGGCGAGGGCGGCGCGGCGGCCGATGCGAGCACTCCGCTGGATCAGTCGACGCGGGTCACGATCGCCTTTGCGCCGGGCTTTTCCGAAGCGGCGATCATGTGCTGCATCATTCACAATCGCCTGAGCGATCTGGGGCAGGTGATTCACAGCGATCCGCCGGTGGAGCAGCTCGGCAATG
>JALHOX010000093.1 GCA_022842805.1 Phycisphaerae bacterium
CGAGCGCATGACGCGCGAGTGTGGCGCGCGAGCGGATCGAATCATCGCGGGAATCGGACCGTCGGCCGGTCCGGCGTCCTACGAAGTGGGCGAAGACGTCTACGCGGCGGCCGCCGACCTGCCCGATCGCGACCGCCTTTTTCCGCGGCGCGAGGGTCGCATGTACTTCGACCTTTGGGAAGCGAACCGTCGCCAGTTGATCGATGCGGGCGTACCGGAGCCCATGGTCGAGATCGCGGGCATCTGCACCATGGAGCACGTGGATACGTTTTTCTCCTATCGCCGCGAAGGGGCAGGCTGCGGCAATTTCGCCTTGCTGGCGGGAATCAAGCGGTAGCGCCCGCGCCATAATTCCGCGCGTCCGCGGTTGTAGTGGCGGCTTCCGCGGGCTAGGAATAGACGAATCGGCGATCGGTCGGCTGTTCGACGCCGTGATTGGTTGTGAGCGCGCGAAGACGGACGCGCCGGTCATCGGCCGGCGTCCGCGCAACGCTGCGAATTCTTGCCGCCTCATGCACGATGGAGACGAGCGATGGACCCTTCCGCGCATCAACGCATCGCGGACGAAATCGCGTGTAAGGACAACCCAGCCGCGATCGACGAAACAAAAGCGCTGGTCTTGATCCTGGCCAAGCTCGAATCGATCGAGCGCAGGCTCGACGCATTGGAACGCCGCGCGCCGGCTGAGGCCGCCGGCCTTTCCGCCGACCTGACGGATCGATTGCGTGAGTTTGTCGAGCTAGCTCCGAAAGCGATCGCGACGGCGGCCGACGCGCTCGACGCCGAAGTCGCTGCTGCGGCGGGTCGCGGGCAGGACGTCGATCGTGCCCTGCGCAACGGACTGCAAGCGGCGCTCTTCTTCGGTGAGCGTGTCTCGGAGGCGCAGCTCGCGGCGCTGGGGAAATTGCTCGACTCCGACGTGGTCCATCCCGGCGCAATCGACATGGTGGGCCGCGCGGGACGCGCGCTGGTTGAGGCCGCCGCCGCCCCGCCAGGCTCGGCCGGCATGTTTGGTGCGCTGGGCGCCTCGGGCCATCCGGATGTGAAGCGCGCCCTGGCGTTCATGATCGAGTTCGCCAAGAGATTCGGCGCAGCGCTCGGCGATTCCGCTTCACGGAGTGCAGTGCAGGCGCCCCGCCGATCCGCGACGGAGGAGATGCGATGAAAGACCACTACGACATCCTGATCTGCGGCGGCGGTACCGCCGGATTAACGGTTGCGGCACAGATTCGCAACGCCGACCCGAAGGCGGAAATCGCAATCGTCGAGCCTTCGCGGAAGCACTATTACCAGCCGCTTTGGACGCTGGTCGGCGCCGGCGTCTTTCCGCGCGAGGAGTCGGAGCGCGACGAGGCCGAGTTCATACCGCGCGGCGCGGAGTGGATCATCGACTCGATCGCCGAGTTCCTGCCCGAACAGAATGCCGTACGCCTGACCGGCGGACAGCGGGTCGGCTACAACCACCTCGTCGTCGCGCTGGGCATCCATATTCAGTGGGACGCCATCCCGGGTCTGACTGCTGCGCTGCGGCAGCCCGATAGCGGCGTTTGCAGCAACTACTCTTACGAAACCGTCGGCCGAACCTGGGACGCGATTCGGGCGATGCGCGGTGGTCGGGCCGTCTTTACGGAACCCGTTTGCGGCGTGAAGTGCGGCGGCGCCCCGCAAAAGATCGCCTACCTCGCTGAAGATCATTTCCGTCGCTCGGGCCTGCGCGACAAAACCCAGATCATCTTCTGCAACGGCAAGCCGACGATTTTTGGCTCGCCGCACTATGCCGCGGCGCTTCTCGATGTCGTAAAAAGCCGCTCGATCGAGGTGCGCTATCAGACGAACCTGACCGAGCTGCGGCCCCAATCGCGCGAGGCGATCTTTCGCAACGTCGCGACGAATGAGGAGCAGACGCTGCGGTACGACATGATCCACGTCACGCCGCCGATGGGCCCGCCGGATGTGATCAAGCGCAGCCCCCTGGCGGACGCAGCAGGCTGGGTCGACGTCGATAAGCACACCCTGCGCCATGCGCGGTTCGCGAACGTCTACTCGCTCGGGGATTGCAGCAATCTGCCGACATCAAAGACCGGCGCCGCGATCCGCAAACAGGCCCCGACCGTCGTCGCCAATCTCCTCGCCGCTCGCGCCGGCCAGCCCGCCACAGCCCCGGAGCGATACGACGGCTACACCTCGTGCCCGCTGGTCACTGGCTACGGCAAGCTGATCCTGGCGGAATTCGACTACACCAAAGAGCCGCGCGAGTCCTTCCCCTTCGACCAGCGCCAGGAGCGCTACAGCATGTATGCCCTGAAAGCCTACGCGCTTCCGCGCTTGTATTGGCACGGCATGCTGCGCGGGCGGATGTAGCGCGTCGGTCGGGTTCGACTCCCGCGGCTCTCATTGCGTCGCGGGCGGCCGACGACGCCCGGTCTCAAACGCCGCTCCGCCAGCGCGCGGCGCCCTCTGCCGCCGACCCACTTCGCCCCGCTGGCCTGCCGCTCCTACAATCGCCGCACTATGCCCCCACGCAGAAAAACACGACAGGTCAACGTCGGCGGCGTGCCTATCGGCGGAGACGCGCCCGTCGCCCTACAGACGATGACCGCCGGCTACACCTACGAAATCGACAAGTGCATCGCCGAGATTCAGAAGCTGGCGCGGGCCGGGGCGGATCTCGTGCGCGTCGCGGTGCCGGATAAGGTCGACACCGAGGCGCTCAAGCACATCATTCCCGCCAGCCCGGTGCCGATCGTCGCCGATGTGCATTTTCATTTTCAGCGGGCGCTGGAGGCGATCGAGGCCGGCGTACACAAAATCCGCCTCAATCCCGGCAACATTCAGGACCGGGCCCAGGTCAACCGCGTCATCGCCGCCTGCAAGGAGCGCGGCATTCCGATCCGCGTCGGCGTGAACGAAGGCGGCATCGTCGAGCGAAAGGACAAGGACCAGCGGGCCGCGGAAAAGGCGACGCTCGCCCGCGACTATCGCGCGAACCTGATCAAGCTGATGCTCGACAAGCTCGACGAATATCTGCGCATTTTTGATGAGAACAACTTCCACGACGTGGTCATCAGCGCCAAGAGCATCGACCCGCTGCTCGTGATCGACGTCTACACCGCCATCAGCGCCAAATACGACTATCCGCTGCACCTGGGCGTCACACACGCGGGCCCGCCGGAGACGGGGCGGATTCGCAGCATCTCGGCCCTCGGCACGCTGCTGGCCAACGGCATCGGCGACACGATCCGCATCAGCTACGCCGCCGACCCGGTGCACGAAGTCGAGGACGGCAAGGAGCTGCTCTGCTGCCTGGGCCTGCGACGCCGGACCGAGCCGGAGCTGATCGCGTGTCCGACCTGCGGGCGAATCGAGGTCGATCTGTTCAAGCTGGTGACTGATGTGCGACACAAGCTGGCGACCGAGATCGACATCCCCGTGAAAGTCGCGGTGATGGGCTGCGTCGTGAATGGCCCCGGCGAATGCGAAGGGGCCGACGTGGCGATCTTCGCCGGCAAGGGCAAGGGCATCATCTATGTGCAAGGCGAGCAGCGCCGGACCGTGCCGGAGAATCAGATGCTCGACGCGCTGCTCGGCGAATGTCGCGAATTCGCCGAGCGCGTGAAGCGCGGCGAGGCACAGCTCAAGGGCGGCGACGTTGAGATTAAGCCGCCGGACCCGCTGCCGCGGAAGCATGGGGGTGTGGCGCTGCCGGTGGTGGGGAAGTAGCTGGCGAAGCCTGCGGAGTGAATGTTGGCTGAGTCTTCGCCGAGCGTCGTGATCATCGCGAGGCCGAACGGCGCGGGGAAATCGACGCTGGCGCCCTATCTATTGCGCGATGAACTTGCCATCAGAGATTTCGTGAACGCCGACACGATCGCCGCCGGGTTGTCCGGCTTTGCGCCAGAACCCGCCGCATTCGAGGCCGGTCGCATCATGTTCGACCGCATGCGCTCCCTTGCAGCGGGGCGGAAGAGCTTTGCATCTGAGACGACGCTCTCGAGCCGAACGATCGCGGCCTGGCTACACGGTAAACTGCACCCGGCGGGATATCGCTCGCACCTCGTGTTTATGTAGCTACGGACCCCGGAGGCCGCGATCGGTCGTGTGCGTGCGCGTGTGCGGCTCGGCGGGCACGATGTGCCGGAAGGGACGATTCGAAGTCGTTAACGCCGGGGAATTCACAATCTGGTTGGCCTTTATCTGCCGCTCGTCCACTCGTGGATTGTCTATGATGCTCTGACGATTGCGTCGCCCGCGGTGGTCGCGGAGGGTGGGCCGGGCGGCAACGCAATCGTGAGAAATCCAGCTTTGTGGGAGATGTTGCACGGTGGATCGCGCTGAACAAATCGTGGTATCCGACCCCATCGGCGAGCGGTTACGCGACGTGGTGCGGATGGATCCCGCGTTCCGCGCCGCCTGGCGCGACGTCTGCGTTCGCCACAAATCCGCCGGCGTCCCGATCGTCGTCGTCTGCGACGGCGTGGTGGTTCGGATTCCGCCCGAGGAGATTGTCATTCCACCAGAGGCAAGCGGAGCGGGTGGCGGAGTGCAAAAACCTCTCGGCAAATCGTGCGATGGTGGGATGAGCAAGTGAAAGGAGGCACGAGATGGTGGGTGTGCAACTGAAGTGCCACCGAGGCCTAATCGTCGGCCTGATCGGCGCGGTTTGGACGGCGCGGATGCTCGCGAGTGAGGCAATGCCGCCGCCGCGACCGGAGTTGATTCAGCTTGCAAACCTGATTGTTCATGCGGAGGTGGACCACATCACGCCGAGTCGGCCGAAATCTGACGGCATGGCGACCGCGCGGTTTCGCGTGATTGAGACGGTTCGCGGAGCGGCGGATGTTGGATCGATAGTCGAGGTTTCGTATCGCGATAACCTGATATGCCCCGAGCCGCCGACTTTTCGGGTCGCGGATAAGCGAATCCTGCTGTTAAGCGCAACCGATGCGGACGGCAAACGACGGTTCATTTGGGGGCGACACGCGGTTCGATCGGGCTCGATTGACGAACTGAAAGAAATCAAGACTGAGTTGCGGGCCGTGTGTCCGTTTCTACTGGAGACCGATCCGGCAAAACGCAAATCGAAGCAAATCGACTGGGTATTCGAGCGTCTTTCGGCGAAGCGGCGATGGGATCAGTCATCGGTGATCGGCAACCTCGCGGCATGGAGCGAGCCGGATTATGCCGTGCGATACGCTCAGAAACGGACGCTAGCTGCAAATGGTGATCCGGCTGCCCGGCGCTGGATCGACAACGCCGACTTACCACTGGACCTTGCCACCGACCTTTCTCCGGCCAGAAAGTTTGCGCTCCGCCACGCGATCGAACATATGAACGAATATGACAAGCGGCAACCGATGGTGGCGGCCGTGCTTCAACGGGTCGAATCATCGCCCCCTAGCGCTAAGTAGTCTCTGGGCACGATCGCACGACGCGGCGACGCCGCCGCTCATCGCTGGCTCGACGTGGCGGATGTACCGATATCGCTTGCGGACGACCTGTCGGCGGACCAACGGGAGGCCGTTCGGCCGGCGATCGCGTCTTGGAAGGAAGCGCCCGAGTACTACCAGGTGGTTGAAGAGCGCTTGGCGGATGACCGCGGTTCGAAATGATTTATGATAAGCATGTCTTGGGACAGTGCTGGCTGAGGAATTGCAGATGATTCGCCTGAATGCCAAGGTCGCAGTTGTTCTCCTCGTGTGCATTGCCGCATCATCAGTTCAGGTTGCAGCCGCGAGGGAGGCATGGCCGCCGCCGACGCTTGGCAGCATCATCGGGAAAGCGAGATACGCCGCGCACGTCCGCGTTGAGAGTGTGAGGCCGAGCGAGCGAGGTCGAGCCGACAACGCTCATGCAACGGTGCGCGTGCTTCGCGTTCTCGCGGGCGACGTGAAACCGGGCGTCGTGCTGACGTTGAAGTACGACGACACAATTGCATGCCCGGAGCCGGAAAAGTTCACGGTGGATGAAGAACAAATCGTTTTCATCGCGCAAACCAGCGAGGCTCAGCCGATGCGTCTTGTATGCGGCAGGCATGGGCAAATCCGTGGGGCAGACGCTTCACTCGCAGAGGCGGTCGCGGGGCATCTGAGTGATTACTACAAGTTGGTGAGCGAATCCGACCCGCAGCGACGAAAGCGCTTGCAAGTTGAGTGGTTCATCACTCGGCTCAAAGATCCGCGCACACGGCAGTCGTCGCTTATCGAATTGCACGCGTACAGCGATGCCGATTCTTTCGAGCGATTCAGCCGCGACGAGGTGCTCGCGTCGCGCGGCGACTCGGCGACGAAGGCGCGCACTCGCGTCGCGCCGATTCCGCTGGTTCTGGCAACCGACTTGACTTCCGAACAGAAGCAGCATGTGCTCACGGTTCTTGCTGACGAGAAAAACTTCAACAGCTCCATTAAGAAAGAACTGGAGCAGCGGCTTCGCGGTGCACCGGCATCCAGATCGCGCTAGCGCGCCAGGATCGACCGGGCTAGGTGCGAAGCTCACGCCCCACCCGTCAGCAACTGCACAAACCCGCTGATATCGCCCACGCTGATCACCCCATCATCATTGATATCCGCCGCCTCAATCTCGCCATCGGGAAACGCGGCGGCGTAGCCCGCGGGGTCCGTGAGGGCGAGGACGAAGCCCGCGATGTCGCCGACCGTGACGCCGCCGTCGTTGTTGAGGTCGCCGACGAGCGTGTTGGCGCAGATCAGCCAGTCGCTCGCGGTCTGCGAGATCAGCACGAGCGGCTGCGAGCGAACGGGGAATTGCGGGGCGTTGATCAGAAAATCGTGCGGCGGCAGCGGCACGGGCACGATCGTGGTGAAGGCGGTCGCGTCTTCGCAGGTGCGCCGGGCGCTGGGCATGCGGCCGATCAGCCAGGGCTTGGGGTCGCTGTTAAAGCCGTTGGCGAAGCTGTCGCTGGTGCCGAGAATCGTCGCGGCCTGCGGCCAGGGCGGGCCTTCGGGGAGGATGCCCGCGGCCCGCTCCGTGCCGGGGCCGCCAAAGAGCTCGGTCTGAGCGGCGAGCGAACCATTGCCGGCCATCAGTCGAAAGTAGGCGACGTTCTGCGACCAAAAGCCGTTCAGCGTGGTCCAGCCGTCGGCGACGATCATGGCGAAGGCGGTGACGGGCTTGATCTGCACGCCGGTGAGGTCGGTGTTTCCGCCGATGATGCTGTAGCGATGGGCCCAGACGATTCCGCCGGCGGGAGTGATGCGGAAGGCGAGCATGGCGTCGATCAGCGGCGAGCCGCATTCCTGCCCCGTGTTGCGCCAGGCGGTGATGCCGCCGGTGATCATGAGGTCGGCGGAATCGTTGACGCGGGCAAGCGAGTTGCCGCGCTCGGCGAAGGTGACGGGGACGCCGGCGACCTGGCCGGTGTTTTGGCCAAAGATGCCGGCGAATTCGAACAGGCCGTCGTTTTGCAGGATCGCGACCAGCACGTCGCCTTGGGCGAGAAAGTTGTTGCAAATGTCGTGTGGGGCGACGTTGGCGGTGCCGACGATCGCGATCGAATCGGCGTCGTAATTGATGACTTCGGCGGCTTCGCCCCACAGGCCCTCCGTGCCGAGGATCTCCTGCGACCACAGCGGGAATCCCTGACTGTCAAAGGCCGCGATCAAGGGTTGCTGATTGGTCGTGGTGAAAATCGAGCCGGCGACGGCGTAGATCGGCACGCCGTTCTGCGTGGTCTCCACGATCGAGTTAAAGGCGATGTCGTTGATGAAGTTGCCGAGTTGGCGTTCGGGGAACTGGCGAAACCACTGCGGCGTGAGATTTTCGTCGACCTTCAGCAGAAACGCGCCTTCATCGGCGCCAATCTCGGCGTAGTTGCCGCAGATGATGAAGCCGCGATCGGCGGTTGGGGCGAAGTCGGTGGAGATGAGATAGAGGTCGGTCGCGTACAGCGTGTTCCACTCGCCGGGCCGCAGGTAGGTGAAGCAGGTCTGCGCTTCGAGCTTGGCGTTTGTGCGAACGAAGATCGGGCGCGTGTTCGCGCCGGCGGGAAGAATCAGCGGGCTGACGTGATCGGCGAGGTAGATGTAGCCGCCGCCGACATCGCGCTCGATCTCGACGCTCTTCGCGCCGACGTTGAGCGGATACTGCACGCGCTGCAGGTGGTGGAGCCAGGATGCAGCGCTCAGCGGCGCGGATAGAGCGCCGGCGGCGAAGGCGAGCATCGCGCAGCGCGAGGCGAGGTTGCGATTGCGATCCGGGGCGGTGTTACGAGTGGTCATATGGTCGTGCTCCATTGTTCTGCGGGCCTGTTTTGGCCGGTTGAAAGCCGGCCCCACATTGTTTTTCCGTGATGGCGATGCGAATCTCCATGCTGCGTCGGCCCGCGCGACGAAATGCAGGAAAGAAATAGCCGGCGCGACACTTCGTGCGTCTTGGCGCTCGCGGCGCGAATCGGCACGCCGCAGCCGCCGGGCCCTCTCCGGGCGTTGGGTTCATCGCGTGGCCGCGGCCCCCGGCTAGACTTGCGCGTGTGACAAGCCGCACCGCGCAATCCCCGGCACCGGAAGCCCCAAGCCCCGCCCCCGCCGGCACGTCTCTGGCAGTCGCGGCGGTCGTCGCCGCCGCGGCACTTTGGTCGCTCTCGGGCGTGTTCGTGAAGATCCTCTATGGCGAAGGCGGCACGGGAGCGCATCCGCTCGCGATCACGGTCTATCGCTCGGCAGCGGGCGGGTTAATGCTGTTGCCCTGGGCGGCCGCGCATGCACAAACGCTGCGCGTAACGCATCCCGTTTGGCCGGCGTTGTCGATCGCGAGCTTTGCGCTGATGTCGGCGACGTTTGTCGCGGCGACAGCTCAGACTGCCGCCGCAAACGCGATCATTCTGCAATACACCTCGCCAATCTGGGTCTTTCTGTTGGGGGCCCCGCTGCTGGGCGAGCGCGTGAGACGGCACGACTGGGGCGTGCTGACGCTGGCGATCCTCGGGCTGGCGATCATCTATTTCGGACAATCGAGCGACCGCGGAGGGCTCAACCTGGCGCTGATCAGCGGCTTCGGCTACGGCTGCGTGACGCTCTTCATCCGCAAGCTGCGGGCGGTGCATCCGCTGGTCGTCACGACTCTGAACGCGCTTGGCTCCGCGATCGTCCTATCGCCGTTGCTGATCGCACAGGACGCTTGGCGCGTCAGCGGCGCGCAGCTGGGCGGGATTATCGGCATGGGCTTTGTGCAGTTCATCCTGCCCTATGTGCTCTTTGCGTGGGCGTTGCGGCGGCTGAGCGCGGCGCGGGTGGCCCTGCTGACGCTGCTGGAGTGCGTACTTAACCCGGTCTGGACCTGGCTCTTTCTGCACGAGCAGCCGCCCGCCGCAGCACTCATCGGAGCGCCGATCGTTTTGGCGGCGATTGCAATCAAGTCGATCTTGGATTCTCGGCGGGAGACGGGGCGGATGTGAGCGCGAGCGTCTTTTTCGTCGGCCGGCGACCCGCAAGCCGCCACAGCATGGGCGCACCGTGCCCGCACTCGCCGAGCGGGTACGATCACTCGCGATGCACAACACCATCGATCCATCGCAGCGCTGGCTCGTCACGGGCGCGACCGGGCAGCTTGGCGGGCACCTGGTTCGCCGGTTGCTCGCCGCGACAGACCCGCCGCGCGTGTTCGCATGGACGGGGAGGAAGCCGGCGGCCCGGATCGATGGTGCGGAGTGCAGCCATATCGACCTCACCGATGTCGCGGCGATCGGCGCCGCCATCGACGCCGCGCGGCCGACGCATATCCTGCATGTCGCCGCAATGACCGCGGTCGGCGATGCCTTTTCGAACCCCGAGCTGGCACGACGAATCAATGTCGACGCGACTGCTCGGATCATGGCAGCAGCGCGGGAGATCGGCGCACGAGTCGCATTCTCGTCGACGGACATGGTCTTTTCGGGCGATGCGGCCCCCTACCGCGAGTCCGACGCCGTGCAGCCGCTCTCGGTCTATGGCCGCACCAAGGCGCTCGCCGAAGAGGCGGTCGTCTCCGGCGGAGGATTGGTGCTGCGCATCCCGCTGCTGTATGGCCTCGCCGCGGATGGTCGCGCCACGACTTTTGCCAACCAGCTCACGGCGCTGCGCGGCGGCGGCGAACTCAAGCTGTTCACCGATGAGTTTCGCACGCCGCTCTGGGTCGAGGACGCGGCGCGGATCATGATCGCACTGGCGAGCAGCGCGACGACCGGCGTGCGACATGTCGCCGGTCCGCAACGGCTGTCGCGGGCGGAGTTGGTGGCCGCCGCAGCACAGGCGATCGGCGCGACGCATGCCAAGCTGTTACCGATTTCTCGATTGGAAATCCCCGCCGCCGAGCCGCGCCCGGCCGATCTCTCGCTGGATGACGCGCTGCTGCGCGGCGAGCGCCCGGACCTTGGCCGCACGACGTTCTCGGTCGCGGCCCGCTCATTTGCCGCAAAGATCGGCTGAGATCCGCGGCTTGCCCCATCGATGACTGCAAAAACAAGAAAAGAACACGAACGAGCGGGTTGGCGCTCGTTCGTGTCACTAGTGGTCGCCTTGCGAAGTGCTTACGAAGACCGGATCACAGACCGGTGAGCAGATTCACGAAGGCGCCGATGTCCGCGAGCGAGACGAACAGGTCGCGGTTGATGTCGGCCCGACCCGCGTTGCAGTTCGGATTCTGCAGGCGGTAGGTCTCGTCGTCGGTGATCGCCAGCACGAAGGCGCCGATGTCGCCGACCGTCACGAAGTTGTCGCAGTTCATGTCGCCGACCGGGATTTCGATCAGGGCGAAGTTCTGGCGGATCGGGCTGCCGGCGTTGACCGCGTCGTTCCAGCGACCGGGGAAGGTGCCCGGCGTGTTGATGTAAAACTCGACGAAGTCTTCGTTGCCGTCGTTGTTGGGCTCGCCCGGATTCCAGTTGGTGAAGGTGACCGGCTCGCCGCTGGTCCAGCGGTGCTGCCCTTCCACGGCCTGATCGGTGAGGCCGATCCAGAGGTTCGCGTCGGGGTTGGCGAAACTGCTGAACGTGTTCAGAATCCACTGATTCTCCGCCGCGTCATTGACCTGCGCCAGGTAGCCGCCGAAGCTCTTGGAGTAGGTGTCGGCGGTCAGCCAGGGGTAATCGTTGGTCAGGTAGTAGACGTGGTCGTTGGCGGGGTTCACGAACTCGTCGCCGACGTGCAGCGAGATCAGTTCGATCTCGGCCGTGATCGTCGCAGTACCGACGACGTTGGACGCGCCGAAGGCGCTGGTGTTCACCTCGACGAACGCTTCCAGCACGTAGTCAGCGTTGGGCGTCACCTCGATCACACGATCAAACGCGCCGGCATCGGCGGAATAGATCAAGTTGCCGTTGCGGCGCAGGCCCACGAAGCCCGTACCGACGCCCGTCGTCGCAACCGAGCCTTTGAAGCGCAGCACGGTCGGGGTGAAGTTGTTGCCGGGCGCGATCGGGCGGAAGGGAATATTGAAGTTGTCGTCGGCGTTGGCGAAGCCGTTGCAGGTCGACGGGCCCCACTGCGTACGGGCGTCAGCCGTGCTGTTGATTGTGAACTTGGTGAACGTACCGCCGTTCTGGTTGTAGCCGATCCAGTTGGACGAACTATTGAGCGAGGCGCGGGCCTGGCCCGTGCCGCAGTTGACCTGGACCTGCTGATTAAATGTGATCGGGTCGAAATCGTTTTCGCCCGGGTTGACGTTGTAGCCGGCCTCAATCGGGTCGAGCCCGCCGACGGTATCGGTCACGATCGTTCCAGCGCGGTTGTCGCCTTCGGCCTTCAGGATCGTCTGGCCGCTCGCGGGGGCCGAGCCGATAATGACCGTCACGGCGGTCGCCGCGGTCGCTACATTCATCCAATTACGCATGTCTCGTTCTCCTTCGGTTCTTGGTGTCGTCGTGGGGAGCACTTTTGGCGGGCATTCCTGCCCGGTACGCCCATAGGCCGAAAGCGGTGGGCACGACCGGCCAGAAATTTTTCCGCGCTTTCCTGGAATGGGGCGGAAAGAGTTGCGCGGGGACGCCCCGATGGGGGGACCGGCGGGGAGGGTGGCGCTTACCCTATTTGGCATGACACTCCGCGCCGAAACTGCCGCCCGCGTGCTTCCACTGCTGCTTCGCCTCATTGGCGGAT
>JALHOX010000094.1 GCA_022842805.1 Phycisphaerae bacterium
CCGGCGTCGACACGCTGCTCTTCGTCGACAACATCTTCCGCTTCACCCAGGCCGGCTCGGAAGTGTCGGCGCTGCTGGGCCGCATGCCCTCGGCGGTCGGTTATCAGCCGACCCTCGCCACCGAAATGGGCGAACTGCAAGAGCGCATTACGTCGACTAAGAGCGGCGCCATCACCTCGGTGCAGGCCGTCTACGTTCCTGCCGACGACCTGACCGACCCCGCGCCCGCCACGACCTTCACCCACTTGGATGCGTTCATCGTTCTCGAGCGTGCCATCGCCGAAAAGGGCATCTATCCCGCGATCGACCCGCTCTCCTCCAGCTCGCGAATTCTGGAGCCCGGCGTCGTCGGCCACGAGCACTACGCCGTCGCGCGCCAGGTGCAGCGCATCCTGCAGCGCTATAAGAGCCTGCAGGACATCATCGCCATTCTCGGTGTCGAAGAACTGAGCGAAGAAGACAAGCTGATCGTCGGCCGCGCCCGCAAGATCGAGCGTTTCTTCAGCCAGCCCTTCTTCGTCGCCGAGCAGTTCACCGGCTTCAAGGGCAACTACACCAGCAAGGCCGACACGATCCGCAGCTTCAAGGAGCTCTGCGAAGGCAAGTGGGACCACCTGCCGGAGCAGGCCTTCATGTACGTCGGCAAGATCGAAGAAGCCGCCGAGAAGGCCGAAAAGATGAAGTAGCCGCTCCACAAAGCGGCGGCCTGCCCCGCGGCAGGTCTACGAGCATTCGTCAGGGCACGTCGCGATTCGTCGCGCCGTGCCCTTTCTGCTTTCGAGCTCCGGCGCTCGTCGCAAACGCTGTTTCACGTGAAACACATTTGCGCACGCAAAAGCCGTGCCGTGCGATGGCCTAACCGCCAACAGAATCCGCTCAGAGGCCGCATACGGCGCGCTTGGTCGTAGGGCCCAGCCCGTAGAATTCTCGGGATTGATCGCCGTCGGGACGGCGCCGTCGCAAACTGGCCGCGGAGTGTGAGTGGTGTGCAGACTCTTTGCCTTCGTCGTGTTCGTTTCAATCGCCGCGGCGGCGCACGACGCATCGCCGCCGCCGACTGGTGAATCGCTTCGTCTGCCGCAAATCTTCGGCAGCGGCATGGTCTTGCAGCGCGATCAGGAGGTTCCGGTGTGGGGCTGGGCCGCGCCGGCTGCACGCGTATCCGTCCGTTTTGGCGAGGCGGCGGTCGAGGGAGTCGCCGATGGGGGCGGCAGATGGTCGGTGCGTCTGCCGCCGATGGCCGCGAGCGCCACGCCGCGGATCATGACGATTGAGTCGGGCAAGACGATCGAGCTGCGCGATGTTCTGGTGGGCGAGGTCTGGCTCTGCTCCGGGCAATCGAACATGCAATGGTCGCTCGCGCCGGGGTTCGTCGGTTCGGGCGTGCGCGACGGGGCGGCGGAAGCATCGGCGGCGAACTATCCGCTCATCCGGTTCTTCAGCGTGAAGTGCGAACTCGCCGCCCGGCCGAAGGATGATTGCAACGGCGAATGGAAGGTCTGTTCGCCGGAGACGATCGGGCCCTTCAGCGCGGTGGGCTACTTCTTTGGGCGCGAGCTGCATCGCGAGCTTGGTGTGCCGATCGGGCTGATCGGCTCTTCATGGGGCGGCACGCCCGCCGAGGCCTGGACCAGCACGGAAACGATCCGGAAATTCCCCGAGTTCGACAGCGCTCGCGATGACGTCGAGCGCTACGGCGACGACCCCGCCGCCGCGCGCGCTGCGCACGAAAAGGACATGAGCGAGTGGCTGGCGCAGGTTGACCGTCGTGACGCCGGCATTTCGCAGCATTGGGCCGACGCGGCGTTCGACGACGAGCAGTGGAAGACCGTTGCAGTGCCCGGTCCGCTCGTGGTGGATGGCCTCGACACGTTCGACGGCGTCGTGTGGCTCCGCGAGCGCTTCGCCGTGGCGGGCGAATGTGCCGGGAGGGCGGCGCAATTGTCCCTGGGGCCGATCGACGACATGGATCGCACCTTTGTGAACGGCGTGCAGGTGGGAACGACGGAGTTGGTCGGGCTTTCGCAGACCGCACGAACGTACGCGATTCCGAAAGGTGTGTTGCGCGCGGGCGAAAACACGCTCGCCATTCGTGTGATCGATAATTTTGGGTTGGCCGGATTGCTCGGGAAGCCGGAGGTGATGAAGCTGAGTTTTGGCGACGGGGCATCCGCGCCGCAGCCGATCGGCCTGGCCGGCGAGTGGCGTTGTCGACGCAGCGTAGCGTTGTCCGAACTGCCGCCCCTTCCGCGCGTGCGCGGTCTGGCGCCATCCAAACCCTCCGCGATCTACAACGCGATGATCCGACCGCTCATGCCCTTCGGCATCCGCGGCGCGGTCTGGTATCAGGGCGAATCGAATCGCACACGGGCGGCGCAATATCGAGAGCTGTTCCCGGCGCTAATCGCCGACTGGCGGGCGGATTGGGGGCAGGGCGACTTTCCGTTTTACTTCGTGCAGATCGCGCCGTTTGGCTACGTCGACGACGGCGGCGAGGCGGCACTGCTGCGCGAGGCTCAGTTGCTGACGCTGCGCCGGACATCGAATGTCGGCATGGCGGTCACGATGGACATCGGCGACCCGCGCGATATCCACCCCGCGAACAAGCAGGAAGTCGGCCGGCGCCTCGCGCTCTGGGCGCTCTCGAAAACCTACGGCAAGCCGGGGGTCGCGTTCAGCGGCCCGCTCTACCGCTCGATGAAAATCGAAGGCGACGCCATTCGCATTGCGTTCGACTATGCCGAGAGCGGTCTGGCGACGCGCGACAAAAAGCCCCCGACCCATTTCACGATCGCCGGAAGCGATCGGAAGTTTGTGACCGCAAAAGCGACGATCGAAGGCGAGACGATCGTGGTGCGCGGCGACGGCGTCGCGAATCCGGTGAGCGTGCGCTACGGCTGGGGCGCGGCCGATGAGCCGAATCTCTGCAACGGCGCCGGATTGCCGGCGTCGTCGTTTCGGACGGATGATTGGTAGGACGGGCGTCGGGGGACGCGGTTCAGCCGATCAGACCGCCCTACAGCAAACGCCGCGCAATCGTCGTCGGCAAGCTTTCGAGCCACTCCAGCGTCTCCGGCGATTCGCGGAAGCCGAGGCGTTGGACGCAGGGCAGGTTGAAGAAGTCGTAGGGCACGTAGGGCGAATACTCGAGCATCGAGCAGACGACGTCGCTGAACATCACGATCAGCTTCTGCTTTTCCAGCGGGTCGCCCGGCGCGGGCAGCTTGTGGTGCGAGGCGACCAGGTCAGGCAACGGGTCGGGCAGGTGCCAGGCCTCGGCCAATCGCAGGCCGAGGTGTTCGTGCCAACGCTCGGCGACGGCGGCGAAGATCGGGCGGGTGAGCTTCTTGCCCGTCTTCGTCTGATAGTCGTGCAGGACGCGCAGCAACACCATCATCCCGATGTCGTGCAGCAAGCCCGCAAGATAGGCGTCGTCTTCGGGAACGCCGACGCGCTGCGCCGTCTCCGAGCAGATCGCGGCGGAGGCCGAGGCGCAGCGCCACAACTGCGTGCCGACGGTCTGGCTGCCGCTGCCGGGGCGGATCACGATCGATTTCATGGTCGCGCTGACGACGATGGCCCGCACGCGGCGCACGCCCAGTCGCGGAAAGGCTTGTTGCAATCGCTGCACGCGCTGCAAGGCGCGAAACGCGGCCGAGTTCACGACGCGCAGGATTTCGGCGGTCAGCACAGGGTCGCGCTCGGCGGCCTTGGCGGCCTCGACGAAGTTCACATCGCGCTTTTCCAGCAGGCGAAGCACGTTTTGCGCCACGTCCGGAAGCTGAGGCAGCTCGATATCCGGCTCGTCGAGGACTTTGCCCAGTTCGCCATACAGGTCGGCGTCGATCGCCCGCAGACCCTGCGTGGCCGAGCCGGGCGTCAACACGCCCTCCTCGCGCGGCGTCCACCAGCCGGCGCTGTTCGACTGCATCGCCTGTTCGATCTGGGTCTGGTCGGAGGACGAGATCGGCGTGGGGGCGTCCGAGTATCCATCGGGAGCCGTGGGGGCGGATGGAAGTGCCGGCCCGGTCGCGACGCCCTCGGGGCGCTCCGAGACCGCGGAATTGCCTGAGTTTCCTGAGAAAACGCGCTTCAACCAACCGCCGAGCATATCGGACTCCCGCTGGGGATGCGGCTACATACCTCATTGCCATCGGTGCGATCGTCGGCGGACTGGACTAAAGCGGACGCCGCGCTCCGCGGCTTCATGGCGGAGACGGCACGGGCTGCGCGGCGCCGGACTATTCGGCGACGTTATCATGCCGCATCGCAGCGACAGGAACAGTGGAGAGATCTCATGGACCCGCTCTCGAGCGATCTGCGATCGGCGCTCGTCGATCTTCTTCTCAGCCTCGCCGACGACAAGTTTTTCCTCGGGTGTCGCAACAGCGACTGGACCGGCTTGGGCCCGATGATCGAGGAAGACATCGCCTTCTCCGCGCTCGCGCAAGACGACATCGCCCACGCCAAAGCGATCTACGAGTTCACCGCCGAGCTGACCGGCGACG
This sequence comes from Phycisphaerae bacterium, assembly GCA_022842805.1. Taxonomy (GTDB): domain Bacteria; phylum Planctomycetota; class Phycisphaerae; order UBA1845; family Fen-1342; genus JALHOX01. Next base: position 4,509 of record JALHOX010000094.1, read on the forward strand.
ACGCGAATCGCCTGGCGTTTGGCCGCACGGCGGGCGAGTATCGCTGTGCCCAGATCGTCGAGTTGCCGGACGAGTTTGATTGGGCCTTCGCCATCGTGCGACAGTGCTTCTGCGATCATTTCGACGAACTGCGGATCCAGCGGCTGGCCAAATCAAACGTCAAGCCGCTGGCCGAGCTGGCCGACCGCATGTTGGCGGAAGAGCGGCTGGCGATGGGACACAGCGATTCGTGGGTGGTGCGTCTGGCGCGCGGGACCGAAGAGTCGCGCGGACGCGTATCCAAAGCGTTGGCACAGCTCGCGCCGCGCGCCGGCGAGCTCTTTGAGCCGACCGCGGGACTGGCGGCACTGGAGCAGGCCGGCGTCTATCCGCCGCTGAAGCATGGCATGTTCGAAGTCTGGTCGATTCGGGTGGAGGAACTGCTGCAGCGCGCCAATCTCTCGGCCGAATTCGTCGTGCCGGGCGGCGGCTTCCGCGGCGGGCGCGCGGGTGTGCACAGCGAGTACTTTGCTCCGTGGCTGACGGAGATCAGCGAGGTCTATCGCGTTGAGCCCAACGCGCAGTGGTGAGACTCTCGCGGATTGTGCGGAAGCGGCAGGGGCCGATGCATCGATCCAGATCGTGGTGGAATCGACTTGGCTAAGCCCTGCGACAACGCGGATCGGTCCGGCCGCGTCGAGGCGCTCGTCGCGCTTTATGGCGATCTGCGCGATCGCCTGAAGCCGCTGCGGTTTGCGCCGCCCGTGGCGCACGTCTATCACACCCTCGACTATGCCTTTGCTCCGTTTGAGCAATATCTGCGGCGCTACGCGGTCCGCGGTGCGTCGGCGCTGTTGCTGGGCATGAATCCCGGGCCGTGGGGAATGGTGCAGACGGGCGTGCCGTTCGGCGATGTGCAGTCGGTCGGCGGATGGCTCGCGATCGACGCTGCCGCGCGGCCGCCGATGCAGCAGCATCCGCAGCGGCCGATCCTGGGGTTGGCGTGCCCGCGGGTGGAGGTCAGCGGGCAGCGCATCTGGGGTTGGGCGCAGGGCCGCTTTGGTTCGACGGCGGCGTTCTTCGAGCGTTTCTTCGTACTCAACTATTGCCCGCTTGCGTGGCTGTCGCAGAGCGGAGCGAACCTGACTCCCGACAAGCTGCCGGTGAATGAGCGACTGGCCGTGGAGCACGCTTGCGACGCAGCTCTGCGACAGGCGGTGCAGATTCTCGCGCCGCGCTGGCTGATCGGAGTGGGCAAGTATGCCGAGCAGCGCGCCAGGGCGGCCCTGAGCATGCGCGCGGATGGCACACCGCCGGATGATGATCAGCGATTGCCGCAAATCAGCACAATTCTCCACCCCAGCCCGGCCAGCCCGGCGGCCAATCGCGGCTGGGCGGAGCAGGCGGAGCGGCAACTCGCGGCGATCGGGATTGATCTGCAGAGCGGCGCAAGCGAGTCGGCGGCCGTGAAGACGGCGCCGATTGCGAAGCGCCGCGAAAAGCAGTCACGCGCGGCGGCGAAGCGCGCGTGATGGCTTATTGAGCGCGGGCCGGCGGGCGCGGCCCGATCGCGCGCCTTAGCACCGCTCATACTTCCAGTTTCGCGACTTGCCCTCCGCGATCCACTCCAGCGCCGTCGCCAGCCGGCGTTCGCGCGTCGCCTCGGTCTTCGCTTCGTTCAGCCACTCGATGTACTCACGCTGCTTCGACGGGCTGAACGCCCGGAAGTGAGTCGCGGCGGCTTTATTTCGCCGCAGCGCGGTCGCGAAGTCTTCCGGAATCGACAGCGGCGCCTTCGGCGGCGATTTCGTCTTGGGCGTTTTCACGCCCGCGTCGTTGAGCTTGGCCGCCTTCTTCACATACGCGATCAGCTTGGTCCGCGAAGGCAGATCCTCGATCCGCGTGATCTTCCCAAATTCGCCCATGCCGCGTCGCTCGCTCTGCGGCTTGGGAACGGGTGTGCCGACGACGAGGTCGTGCTTCCAAAAGCCGAAACTGCAATGCTGCTTAAACGCCGCCATGCCGCAGATCAGCCCCTTGTACTCAAACGACGGCATCCGCCACTTGAGGTTTTCCTCGATCGCGGGACACGCTTCGTGGACGAGTTCGCGCAGGTAGGTCAGGATGGGTCGGGCGAAATCGGCGGACCGCGCGATATACGCGTCGATTCGCGGATCACGAGCGGGCGAGATGGGTTTCATGCGATTCGGAGCTTAATGCGTTGCGGAGAAAATCAGAACGGCGAACGCGCAGGAGGCCGCAATCTTCGCCTACGCGCCCGCCCCGCACGAACGTATAATCGCTCGCGAATGTCGGGGTTGCTACGAGGATGTAGCTCAGTCGGTAGAGCATCGGCCTTTTAAGCCGTGGGTCCTGGGTTCGAGTCCCAGCATCCTCAAATCAGTTTCGAGTGCCGAGTGCAGAGTGTCGAGTTGAAAACAGAAGACGCGCGCCTTTCGTCTTCAACTCGACACGCTGCACTCGCAACTGGAAACTCTCGTCGCCAACGCCAAATCACGTTCCATACAGATAGTCGTGCAGCCAGCGGATCGTCTCCGCCTGCTCCGCTTCCGCGTCCGCCAGCAGATCGCCGATCGAGATCATGCCCACCAGTTGATCATTTTCGACCACCGGCAAATGTCGAACGCGCTTGTGACGCATCGCCGAGCGACACTCGTCGCGCGTCGTGCTCAGCGCGCAACAGGCCACCGGCGCGGTCATCACGTCCGCCACGCACACCGCGGCGGGCGGACGCTCAGGCGCGACCACCCGCGTCAGTATGTCGCGCTCGGTGAAGATGCCGATGACGCGCTCGCCGCGCGTCACCACCAGACTGCCCACGTGATGCTCGTTCATCAGCCGGGCCGCGTCGACGACGGCGGCGTTTTCGCTGATGCGAACGACCGAGCGCTTCGGCTTGACGGCAAGGATGTCGCGAACGGTGTGCATGGCACGCTCCAGGCCGCGCTCGGCGACGTGGGGCGTGCGTCCGCTGGGGCGTGACGCGCCGGCGCGGCAGCGAAAGGCCCGCGCCGTCAGCGACAGCTGACTGCAAACGCCGGCCCGTCAAGCGCTTAGAATGGCCTTGGCCGAGCCGATCGGTCAATGCAATTTCGCAAAATCCGACCCCGGCGGCGTATGATTCGGAACTTTGATCTCCCGCGCCGCTGCGCTGGTTGGAAAGGTCGCCCATGTCCGACATTGCCGTAATCCTGCCCGCCGCCGGCGCCGGTCAGCGCTTCGGCGGCGCCGTTAAAAAGCCCTTTGCCCAGCTCGACGGCCGGCCGATCTTCATCCGCGCGATCGAGCTGTTCATCAATCGCGGGGATGTATGTCAGACGATCTTGACCGTCGCCCCCGATGATTACGACGTCGTCCGCGAGAAGTACGCCGCCAATCTGATGTTCATGGGCATCAAGCTCGTGAAAGGGGGAAATGAGCGCTGGCAATCGGTGCGCGCCGCGCTCGAGGCGCTCGACGACGCGGTCAAGTTCGTCGCGATTCACGACGCCGTGCGGCCCTGCCTGCACGACGACTGGATCGACCATGTCTTCAGTGAAGCCCGCAAGACCGGAGCGGCGATCCTCGCCGCGCCGCTCGTCGGCACGATCAAGCGCGTCGCGCAGTCGCGGATGATCGATGCGACCGTGCCGCGCTCCGGGCTTTACGAGGCGCAGACGCCGCAGGTCTTCGCCCGCAAAGTCATCGTAGACGCCTATGCCAAACTGCCGGCGAACGCGGCCCCGACCGATGATGCCGAAGTGGTCGAGAAGTCGGGTCACGCCGTGGCGGTCGTCCCCTGTGATCGCCGAAACATCAAGATCACAGAGCCCGGCGACCTCGCGCTGGCAGGCGCGATCCTGAAGACGATCGACCGCAAGCCGAAATCCGATGCCGGCCCGATGGGGGCATTCGGCGAGGCGCAGTGGTGAGCGCTCTCCAACCCGCAAGTAAAACAAATCTCCCTCTGGTTCTGCCGCGTCGCGAGGCGAGGCGCCCCCGGTTTCCTTCGCCGCAAGAAACAACACGGAGCCTTGTTCTGCTAGGCGCTGCGCTGCTCTGCGCCGGAGCAACCTGCTCAAAGGGCGGCCTTTTCGATAGCACCGGCGACGCCGGGGTCGCCGATTCGCAGCCCGCTGACAACGCCGCCAAGACAAAGACCGACGTCGGTCCGCCGCCCATCGATCCGGAAACGGGCCAGATGCCCCGGCTCGATGTCTCCTTGCGCGTCTTGCAGGTGCGCGTGCCCAGCGAGTCCCGGAAAAACTGCGAGCCGCTCTGGACCTATGTTCGCGAAGACGTGCTCGATGCCGAAGTGCATCGCCGACTGCGCGAGAACGGAATGCGCGTCGGCGTTTCGCGGTTGGAGTGGTACGAGCCGATTCGCGGTGTGCTGTCGGCGGTGCCGGAACACGTGATCAACGATCCGGAGCCGTTTCGGCTGCCCTTTGGCTTCCCGCTGGGCCTCGAGCTCGACCGCGGTCCGCACGACCAGACGCTGTTTTTCCTCAACGAGGACAACGCGCTGGTGGGCGAGACCTGGGAGGCCAGCCGCAACCAGCTGCGAATAAGCTACGTACTTGACGCGTCGAAAAAGGGACGCATCCGTCTGGAAGTCGTGCCGCAGGTGCGGCGCGAGGCGAGCGGCCCAAACTTGGGCGACCCGGCGGATGGGTTTAGCCCGAAACCGCGGACGGAAGGGCGAACGTTCGATCAGGCCGGTTTTTATCTGACGATGGACGCGGACGAGATTCTCGTCCTCGCGCCCAACGAGAACGCGACCGCTTACGGTATCATCGGCGGAGCCTTTCTAACCGAAAAGTCCGATGAGCGCGGCTATGATCGATATATAATGATCCGCCCAGAAGTGAGATATGTCGACGTCAGCCCAGACAGTTCGCAGCCCGGCTGATCTGCTCGACGAGGCCTTCCTGCGCAGCATGTTCCAAGGCGCAGAGGTGCCGCTCGTCGTTTGTGAGCCGGACGCCACCATCGCCGCCAGCAACAACGCGGCCAACAGGCTCTTTGCGCCCTCGCATCGGCCGGTCGCCGGTCGCGAGTTGGGTGGGTGTTTCACCTCGGGCGAGCGGGCCCGCGTCGAACGAGCCTTTTCGCAGGCGCTAGCCCGGCTCGAGCCGATCGAACTGCGCACGCTCGTGAATGGCACCGAAGGCGAGCGGAATTTCTGTGTCTGGTTCACCCCCGTGGTGGAATCGGACGGCAGCATCCGCGGCGTGGCGCTCTCGTTTCGCGACGTCGTAACAGGCCAGTCGATGCAGCGCGACCTCGAGAAAAAATCGCGCCTTGCTTCGCTCGGTTCGCTCGCGGGGGCTGTCGCACACCACTACAACAATCTGGTCTGTTCGCTGGCGACGGGCATCGAATATGCCGCGAACATGAGCTCGCCCACACAGACGCGCCGCACGCTCGAGCGTTTGCAGGAGCCGCTGCAGCGGGCGGCGAAGATGACCCAGCAGCTGCTGGCCTTCGCGCAGGCCGACACACGCCATCGCGACCTGGCCGACCTCACCGAGTGCGTATTGCTCTTCTGCGACGAAATCGAAGAGACGCTTCGCAGCAGGAATATCACACTCGAAGTCGATTGGCAGCCGATCCCGATTCAGCCCATCCCCCGCGAAGCCCTCCAAATCATCCTCCAAAACCTCACCGACAACGCCTGCGACGCCATGAAATCGGGCGGCGTCCTGCGCATCGTCCTCGGCCTCCGCAGTACACACGAAGTACGCCTCACCGTCAGCGACACAGGCGCCGGCATTCCGGGCGAGATCATGGAGCACATCTTCGAGCCGTTCTGTACAAGCAAGGGGGATCTGGGGGCCGGGTGTGGAAATTCGCAGCAAAATCCGGGTCTGGGCCTCGCCGTCGTTCACGGCCTCGTGAACATGCTGCACGGCACGATTAGCGCCGCCAACCTGCCCACCGGCGGCGCTCAGTTCGAAGTCATCTTCCCGATCGTCGCCAACAAGTAACTCGCCGCCGCGTCCGACCGGCAAAAAGCAAACCGGGGAACCTAAATCAAGATTGGTTTGCCCAGCGCGCGACGAATCGCCGCAATCTGCCCGGCGTGCATCATCTCGTGGCCGCTGATCATCCCCAGAACATCGCCGGTAGTGGGCAGGTAGCTCCGCAGCGCTTCCGGCGCCGCCGCGTCCAGTTCGTCGGCGCGCAGTCGGGCGAGCAGCGCATCGGCGGCCTCATGCAAATCGGCGAGCATCCGCAAGTATTCTTGCTTCGTCCAGCGAAAAACGCCGCGATCGTCGCAGCCGGCATTGGCGCGAACGTGCGCCGCCGTGAACTCCGTCGACAACTCCGCCGGCCGAGCCCCGAGGGCCGACAATTGTCGCGTGTGCGATTCGATCAGGTGCCCCAGTTGCCAAGCGGCGTGGTTGGCCTGCGGCGTAGGGCGCATCAGCAGTTCGTCCTCGCTCAGGTCGCGCAGATAGCGATCCAGCACAAACAGGCTGAGCCGGAGCTGGGAACGAATCAAATCGTGGGCGTTCATAGCGAGAGCGTAACGCGCGCGGCGGCGTCGCCTATCATGAGCGGCGATGAATCCGAACAACGCGGACATCCCGCGCCTCTGCGATTTCTCCTGCCCCTTCGCCGCCTTTCCGCCGGCGGAGACGGCCGGTATCTGCCGAACAATGTCGGCCGTGCAATGTGGCAAGTTGCGCGAGTTGGTGAACAAAAACGCGCCCTGCGAGTGGCGCAAGCGGCAGGGGGCCGCGTCCGGTGATGCTGGAAAAGGGAAGGGCAAATCCGAAGCTGCCGCGAAACGCCGCCCGCGTGGGCGTTAGTGTTTGCGGAGGCTCGGTCGCGAAGGGGGTTTCTGACGAGTGCAATGCACCGAAACGTTGTGCGCCCGCGCAGGCCGAAGCTCGCGGGTCCTTTGGGGGGAGCATGCGAAGTGCTCCGCCCGCGCGGCGCGACACTATGCGTTGCGTTTGGTCTCGACTGTTTTCTGAGAGTCTTCCGATAGCTGTCGCACCAGCCGCTCCGCCGCCGCTCCGGCTGCCGCCACCGGATCGATGTGACTGCCTTCGGCGACGTGCAGCTTCCCGGCTTTGACGGCGGCCTGCAGCTTGCAGCGTTTGTCGTTGCCGCCTTTCGGGCCGTTGACATCATCCAAAGTGATCTTGAGGTCGATGATTCGTTTGGCGAATCGCCGGAGCGCGACGCTGACGCGCTTCTCCACCGATTCCCGCTCCGGCTCCGACAGTGTGAGCGAAGGCGTAAAGAACTGCAGCCGCATGATCCGCTCCTCGGATAAGACTCTCTCGCCCGCCGACCGCGGCGCGCGGATTGAGTCGGGTTTCATGAATCTCGGTTAACTGACAGTACGAGCGCGGTTGACGAAGGTCGGTGAGAAAATCGGCGCCGTTTTGGAATGGTCCGACCCGGGCGAAAGGGCGGCGAACTCCGGGCTTGCTCCCATCGGCCCACCCAACGGCCCCGCCTCTGCCCCGCTATCCCTC
>JALHOX010000095.1 GCA_022842805.1 Phycisphaerae bacterium
GGGGGGTGCGGCGGCAATTAGATTCACTCCGATTGCGGCCCGAATACCGCACGACCGCGCAGGCTGAAGCCTGCGGCTCATCAGAAGAAGCTGCGCAGGCCGAGGCCTGCGGCTTGTCAGAAGAATCTGCGCAGGTTGAGGCCTGCGGCTTGTCAGCAGTACTCGCGCAGGCTGAAGTCTGCGGCTCGTCAGAAAACCAATCCCCCGGAAAGAACGCTCGATGTCCGAATTCTTGGCGATTCTGCAGGCCTATCTCCCGCTTGGCGCTGTCGCCTTCGGCGTCGCGCTCGTCGCCACGCCTGGCGCGATGGCCCTCGCGCGGCGGCTCGACATCATGGACCACCCGGACACATTCCTGAAGCCGCACGCCCGGCCGACTCCTTATCTGGGCGGCCTTGCGATCGCCGTGGGGTGGGCGGCGGCGCTGATCGGCGCGATCGCGATGAAGCATTTGCCGCTGATGACGGGGCTTTATCTGATCAACGGCGGTCTGGCGATCGCGCTGATCGGCATGGTCGACGACGCGCGCCATCTCGCGCCGAAGGTGCGGCTGCTGGCTTGCGTGGTGATCGCGCTGGCGGTGATGCTGAGCGTGCAGGTCGGGCAGCAATCGATCAGCAACCTCGGTGCGTCGTTGGATTTGATTTTGCCGGAGAAGGGCTTCGCGGGCGTCGCGTCGCTGCTCTTCGGGCTGTTCGTGATTCTCGGGGCGTGCAACTCGACCAATCTGATCGACGGGCTGGACGGCCTTTGCGCCGGGGTGTCGGCGATTATCGCGTTCGGCTATTACCTGCTGGCGGCCGACCTCGCGGCCTTCGACGCGGATTTGGGCGGCCACAAGCTGCGGCTGGTGCTGGCGATCGCGGTGTGCGGGGCTTCGCTGGGGTTTCTCTTTTGGAACTTCAACCCCGCTCGCATCTTCATGGGCGACGCGGGCAGTCTGCTGCTGGGCTTTTGCATGGGACTGCTCATCATGAGCTTCGCCGATGCGCCGGGGCCGCGATGGTTGTTGGCGGCGATCGTGGTGTTCACGGTGCCGATCTTTGATACTGCGCTCGCGATCTTTCGCCGCTGGCGCAGCCGCAAGCCGCTGTTCGTCGGCGATCGCAGCCATTTCTATGACCAGCTTGTGCAGCGCGGCTGCAGTGTGCGGACGACGGCGATCATCTGCTACGTTCTGGCGGGGATTAGCGTGGCCGTTGCGATCTTCCTCGTGCGGCTTCGCGGTCAGCAGCAGCCGCTGATTGCGTTCGCCGCTTGGTGGATTCTGGTGTCGCTGCTGGCGACGACGCTGGGCTTTACGCGGCCGGAGAAAAAGTAGGGCGGGTTTCACCCGCCGATTTCGCGCGATTGTTAGAGACTGTTGATGGGCCGAGGGTACGCGGGGGTTGTGACGGTTTTTTTGGGCCCATGTGGCCAAGAGGCGGGTGGAACCCGCCCTACGGATGGATGTCGCGCCAGGAGAGGCCGAAGCGCGTCAGGTATTTGCGGAGCCGGTCGGCGTCGTTGCTGCTGCTCTTCTTTTCGCGCGAGGCGGCGAAGAGCTCGCGGCCGGCGGCGCTGAGCGATTCGGCGGCGCGGCAGACGGCGAGCACATCGGCGAGTTGCACGCGGTCGAAGCGATCGAGCTGGGCGGCGCGCTCGCGACCCAGGATCTGCTCGCATAGGTCCGCGCTCGGCGTCGGCGGCGACCACGCGCGCCGCAGTCGCTCGATCTCCGCGGCCACGATCGTCTCGCTCACCTGGCCTGAGGGGGAGAGCGTCGCCATACGCGTGATCGAGGCGGAGAGGTCGCGGAAGTTGCCGGCCCACGTCGCCTCGCGCGCGGTTGCGAAGCGCAGATAGCGCTCGCGGGCCTCGGTGCTGAAGCGGACGCTGCGGCCGGTTCGGCGTGCGGACTGCGCCAGCTCATATTCGATGTTTGGCTCAATGTCCTCCGCCCGCTCGCGCAGCGCGGGCAGCCGAAAGGTCCAGAGGTTGATTCGCGCCAGCAGGTCGTCGCGAAATTGGCCGCTCTCGACGCGCCGCGCCAGGTCGCGATTGGTGCCGGCGACAAGCTGAAAATCGCTGGTCGCTTCGCTGTCGGCGCCGAGCGGCAGGAAGCGTTTTTCTTCCAGCGCTCGCAACAGCATGGCCTGCTCGTCGAGGCCGAGTTCGCCGATCTCATCGAGGAATAGCACGCCGCCGTCGGCAGTGCGCAGCAGCCCTGGGCGGTCGGTTGCGGCGCCGGTGAAAGCGCCCTTTTTGTGGCCGAAGAGCGTCGACATCGCCGTGTCGCCACGGAGCGTGGCGCAGTTGACCTCGACAAAGTCGCCTTCGAGCTGGCGGCGGTGCTTTTTTAACTCGTAAATGCGGCGCGCGAGCTGGCTCTTGCCCGCGCCGGTCGGGCCGGTGATCAGGATCGGATCGACGGAGTGGGCGGCGACATGCTCCAGCTCCTCGATCAGCCGGTTGAATGCGGCGTTGCGCGTGGCAATGCCCGACTTCAATCCCGCGATGTTGTCGCGAAACTCGACCTGAAAGCGGGCGGCGATGGAGTGGTACTTCGAGAGGTCGAGATCGATGATGCGGTAGTCGCCGGTCGGGTCATTGGTGCGGAGTTTGGGGCTGGTCTGAATCAGCTTGGCCGGGAAGCGGCGCGTCTCGGTCAATAAAAAGAGGCAGATCTGCGCGACGTGCGTGCCGGTCGTGATGTGGACGAGATATTCCTCGCGCTCCTGATCAAAGCGATAGCCCGCCGCGAAGTCGTGCAGCGTGGTGTAAACCTCCTCGAAGTCCCAGGGGTCTTTCATCGTGATCGCGTGCAGGCCGACCGCGGTATGCGGCGAGACCTGCCCGATGTCTTCGGCGACCTGTCTGGCCAGGTTCATGGCGTGGCCGGGAACGAGCAGCTCGAGTCGGTCGATGCCGAGGTCGTCGTGCTGGCACATCGAGACGGTGGGTCGCCAGCGCTCCCAGCGGTTGGCCGTGCGGCCGACGTCCAGGGTCGTCCCGAGCAAACCAAAGACAACGCGCTTGCGGCTCATGATGATCTAATAGGATAAACAGGCGATCCTATCGAATCAATTCAATCGCCTACCGAACTGGAGAAACCGCATTTGCAGCCTCCCAACGCGGTTTTTCTATCTGGCACGGCGAATGTAATAGCTCCGGCACGACCCGCCGCGTGTGGCGACGGGTATGACGAAACCTGACCCACGAACCCGGAGGTGCGACATGGCGAACAAGGCGATTTTCAGCTCGACGCCCGGTGCGATGCTGCCGAAGGCGAACACGCGGAACGAAGCCGGCGGCTCGGCCTACAAGTTGTCGCCGCAGCACGCGTTGGCGCAGTACGCCGCGACCGGTTGCATCAACGGAACGTTCTACGCGACTGCGGATGAGCAGTTGGAGCGGATCCTGAATCTGGCCGGCCAGGTTGCGCCGGAGTTCGTGGCGCGTGTGGCGCTCTATACGCGGTCGAAGGCGCACATGAAGGACACGCCGGCGCTGCTGGTTGCGGCGCTGAGCGTGCTGAGCCCGGGGCTGATGGCCGAGGTGTTCGACCGGGTGATCGACAACGCCAAGATGCTGCGCAACTTTGTGCAGATCATGCGATCGGGAATGGTGGCGCGCAAGAGCCTCGGTTCGCTGCCGAAGCGGATGGTGCAGCAGTGGATCGAGCGGCGGTCGGATGATGAGCTGTTCCGGGCGTCGGTGGGCTCGGCGCCGTCGCTGGCGGACATCATCCGCATGGTCCACCCGAAGCCCGCGACCGCCGCGCGTGCCGCGCTGTTCGCGTATCTGATCGGAAAGCCGCACGACGCGAGCGCACTGCCGGAGCTGGTGCGACAGTTTGAGGCCTTCAAGGCCGATCCGTCGCAGTTCGGCGAGGCGGCGCTGCCGGCGGTGCCGATGGACATGCTGACCAGCCTGAAGCTGACCGATGGGCACTGGAAGGCGCTGGCGCGAAAGGCGAGCTGGCAGTCGCTGCGGATGAACCTGAACACGTTTGCGCGGCACCGCGTGTTTGACGACGCGGGGTGCGTGCGCGAGGCGGCGAGCAAGCTGCGTGACCCGAAGGCGATCGCAGCGGCGCGGGTCTTCCCGTACCAGTTGCTGGCGGCCTACGCGAACGTCGGTGAGACGATGTCGCCGCGAATCAAGGAAGCGCTGCAGGACGCGATGGAAATCGCAATCGGCAACGTGCCGAAGATCGACGGAAAGGTCTGGGTGTTCCCGGATGTGTCGGGGTCGATGCACTCGCCGGTGACCGGAAGCCGAAAGGGCTCGACCAGCAAGGTGCGGTGCATCGACGTGGCGGCGCTGATGGCGGCGGCGGTGTTGCGAAAGAATGCGACGGCGGAAGTGCTGCCGTTCAGCGACAAGGTTGTGATGCCGGACCTGAACCCGCGCGACAGCGTGATGACCAATGCGCAGCGGCTGGCGTCGCTGCCGTCGGGCGGAACGAATTGCTCGGCGCCGCTGGCGCACCTGAACCAGAAGGGACTGGACGGCGACCTCTTGATCTACGTCTCGGATAACGAGTCGTGGATGGATAACGCGGGTCGCGGACAGTCGACGCGGACGATGGCGGAATGGCAGTTGTTCAAGCGTCGCAATCCGAAGGCCCGGATGGTCTGCATCGATGTGCAGCCGTACGGAACGGTGCAGGCGCCGGACCGCAGCGACATCCTGAACATCGGCGGCTTTGCCGACGCGGTGTTTACGGTGATCTCGGAATTCAATGACAACACGCTGAACCCGGAGCACTGGGTGGGCGTGATTGAGAAGGAGACGATTTGATGGAGCGTAAATAACAAGCCGCGCATCGCCGCCGGGCCGGGTCGACCGGCGTGGCGGCGGGCGGGGTCCGGACGAATGCACCACGGGACTACATTTCGACAATGTCCGTCTCGTACCGATTGAACTTGTCGTCCGCGACCCCGCGCGGGGCTTGCTTGTGGGTGTTTGAGTTTGAGAGTGTTTCTGTTTTGCGAATCGTCGATGCGTGACGGTCCGCGACGAATGCTCGATGGGACTACAGGTTTGTAACCTCCAGGTCGCGGGTTCGAATCCCGCCGGCTCCATCGCCTTGAGATGCGGGGCCGTAGCTCAGTGGCCAGAGCGGGTAAACGTCTCATCAATCTTCGTCGTCGTGGACCGACGCGCATGGGCGCGTCGAAGAAGTTAGCAGGAGAATGCGAGTTGCGGCGTGTCGATGCGTGACGGTCCGCGACGAATGCTCGAAGGGACTACAGCTTAAAAAGCTCCAGACGCGGGTTCGAATCCCGCCGGCCGCGCTCGCGAGAGCTGTGGCTGTAGCTTAGAGGCCTAGAGCGGGAAAAAGTCTCATCAATCCTCGTCGTCGTGGACCGACGCGCATGGGCGCGTCACATGAAGGACGGCTCGGCGATCCCCGGCGAATGCCGGCGGGACTACAGGAATCACAAGGTTGCGGGTTCGAGTCCCGCCTCGGCAAACGGGCGACCGTTTCTGAGTAGCTCAACTGGATAGAGCATGCGATATGTCTCGCCAAAACTCGTCGCCTGGGATCGCCGCGCCGTTTGCGAACTCGGGCGCGCGCTGAGCATGTGAGTATCTGCGTTGTTTCGCGCGAAGCTTTGAAGTCCGAAAGAATGACCGTCAGTCAAGGACGTAAGATAAACCAATGACTACTGAAACCGACCATACGCCGACGACCCAGACTCCCGCCGCCGGCCGCTTCGTCGCCACCGGTGAGGCCACGGCGCTTCTGCCCGTGCCGCGGGCCGGCGTTTCGCCGATTACTGTGATCGGCACGCCGCCCATTCGGGATACGTTTGATGAGCCTTGCATCAAGCAGGCGATCAACTCGCGGCTCGCGCCGGGCGTCACCGACATCGTGCTCAACCCCGACGCGCACTCCGGCTATGGCGCGCCGGTGGGTTGCGTGCTGGTGTCGCCGTCGCACATCTATCCCGGCCCGGTCGGCGTCGACATCAAGTGTTCGATGAGCCTGCTGCAGCTCGACCTGCCCGAGCGCGCCGTCGCCGATCGTCGCGTTCGACGCGAGTTGATCGACGCTATCACGGCGCGCACGCCGACCGGCGCGGGTCGTGAATATCGGCAGGCTCGCAAGGGTCGCCAGATCGAGATGTCGCTGGCTCGCCGCGCGGTGACCGAGGGTGCGTCGGCCGGTGTGCTGGCGGAGTTGGGCATTCCGGTGGAGTGGGCGCAGCGCTGCGAGGATTCGCATCATGTCGGCCACGATGGCACGACGGATGCGCTGCTGGGGCGGCTCGACCACCTGACGCCCGATGCGAAGTCGCGCGAGTTTTTCCGCGTGAAGATGTCGCAGCTCGGTTCCTACGGCGGCGGCAACCACTTTGGCGAGTGCGAGATCATCGAGGTCGATGACAACGGGCGGGCCCGTGCCGCGGCGGAGGTCTTCGGCCTGCGCGACAAGCATGTGGCGTTTCTCTCGCATTGCGGTTCGCGCGGCTGGGGCGCGCGGCTGGCCGACGGGCAGTTTCGCGATATACGGGTGATGTTTGAGACGCGCGGCATCGAGCTGCCGGGCGGTGATCGACACATGGTCCACGCCGAGCTGGGCACGGCGGAGGCGGACGCGTATCTCGACGACATGGCGCTCGGCGCGAATTTCGCGACGGTCAATCACATGCTGATCAACGCGCTCGTGCTGGAGGCGTTTCAGGAGGTGATTCCGGGCGTGACGGGTCGGCTGGTGTATTTCATCAGCCACAACATCGCGCGGCGCGAGACGATCGACGGGCGCGAGGCGTGGGTGCATCGCAAGGGCGCGACGCGGGCGTTTCCCGCGGGTCATCCGGCGCTGCAGGACACGCCCTTCGCCGCGACGGGCCACCCGATCCTGCTGCCCGGCAATCCGCAGGATGGTTCGTCGGTGATGGTGGCTGAGCAGGGCGCGAAGCTCTCGTGTTACAGCGTGAACCACGGCGCGGGTCGGCGCATGAGCCGAACGGCGGCGAACAAGACGCTGGACCAGCAGCGGATCGACGCGAGTTTTGAGAAGGCCGACATTCTGACGAATTGTCGCAACTATCCGCGCGACGAGGCGCCGCGGGCGTACAAGGATTTTGAAGAGGTGCTGAAGAGCGTGAAGCTGGCCGGCCTCGCGAGCGAGGTGGCGCGGCTGCGGGCGCGGTTCGTGATCAAGGATGGCGACAAGGCGGACGATTGAGCATGATCCAGATCGACGGGGCAAAGGGCGAGGGCGGCGGCCAGATTCTGCGCACGTCGCTGGCGATGTCGATGGCGACGGGGCAGCCGTTTCGCATCGTCAACATCCGCGCCGCGCGGCCCAAGCCGGGGCTGATGCGACAGCACCTGACGTGCGTGCTGGCGGCGGCAGAGATCTGCGGCGCGCAGGTGACCGGCGCGAGCGTCGGTTCGGCGATCGTCGAGTTTTCGCCGGGCAAGCCGAAGGCCGGCGAATATGTGTTTCGCATCGGCACCGCCGGCGGCACGATGCTCGTCTTGCAGGCGGTGCTTCCGGCGCTGCTGCGCGTGGAGGGGCGATCGACGATTCGCGTCGAAGGCGGCACGCACGCCAAGGCCGCGCCGCCATTCGAATTCTTCGAGCGTTGTCTGATGCCGCTGCTCAATCGCTGCGGCGCGAGCGTGCGGGCGCGGCTGGAGCGGCGTGGTTTCTATCCTGCGGGCGGCGGCAGCGTCTTCATTGAGGTTGAGCCGTCGAGCGGGGTTAAGCCGCTGGAGCTGCTTGAGCGCGGCGAATTTCGCGGTTCGCGCGCGACGGTCATTCTGTCGCGCCTGCCGCACGAGATCGCCGATCGCGAGCTGGCGGTTCTGCGCGGCCGTCTGTCGCTCGATGAATCGGGGCTGCAAGTTGTGCACGTTGAGCAGGCGGTCGGCCCCGGGAATGCGCTCGCGGTCGAGTACGAGTATGAGCATCTGACCGAGGTCTTCTCGGCCATGGGCGAGCCCGGGCGTCGGGCCGAGAGTGTGGCCGAGGAGGCGGCGAACGCCGTGCGAAATTACCTGCGCGGCGGACGCCCGGTCGGCCCGCACCTTGCGGATCAGCTTATGACGCCGCTCTGTCTGCTGGCCGGCGGGCGCTACGCGACGGGCCCGCTGACCGAGCATTCGCGGACCAATATCGAGGTGTTGCGACAGTTCGGCGGCGAGGTGGCGGCGAGCGACGATGGCGTCATCGAGGTCGCGCCACTCAACGAGTAGCGAGCGGCGGCCCGCCGGTGGATGAGGTCTTCGTGGGCCAGGGCGCCGCCGATTTTCGAACGACACATTCGTCGGCCTGCGAGCCGCAGACCGCTACCCGAATGCGGACCGCTATTCAGAAATCTGCATCTTCTCCCACGACTCGCGAACGCGGTGCAGGCCGTGGACGCAGCATTCGAATTCCTGGCCGAGGTGGGCCAGGAGGTCGCTGGGCGGGTCCGTGTTGGGCGGGGTCAGTTCGCTGGCGATGAGATAGGAGCGGCGACCCTGCATGAGGTACTCGCGCAGGCGGTCTGTGCCCTGATTGCGACGGGCGCGGAGGGCCTCGGGATAGACGCCGGTCCAGAAGAGCGTGAAGTCGCCGATGTAGCGGTTGATGACGCGGGTGCGTTCGGTGTCGGAGCAGGTCTGCGGAAGCATCGCATCGGCTTGCATGCGCGAAACTTCGCGGATCGTCTGCCCATCGGCGGTGGTGAGGGCGAAGATGCGATCGGCATGGACATAGTCGACCAATAGGTCGGCGAGGTAGCCGGTGAGGCGCGGGCTGCAGATGCCCAGCTCGCTCAGGAAGACCTGATCGACGAGGCCGCCGAAGAGTTGGCGAAGCGTTACGTGATTTTCAAAGCGCGGAGCCATCGGACACCTTCATCGCTCGACTGCCGCCGGACTGTATTCGCGCAATCAGCGTCGGAGAGCAGGAGACCGGCACACCGGACCCTGCGAGACGCCGACTTTACGTGCGCGCGTGTCTGCAGCAGTACCCAATATGAATCATAGGAATTCAGACGAGCGTGTCCCAGAGAAATTCGCGCGAAACGGGGGGTGGGTCGGCGAGTTTCCGCCCCGGCCCGATCGCGCGGCGACGGCAGGGCAGATGTTCTGGGGCGTTCGGGCGAAGACTTGACGCGACATTGCGCAAGCGAGGCCGCCAGGCTCACACGCGGGTGGCGCGATACCTAACGTCCCGCGATCGCGAGCCGCGACGCCGACCACGTCGCTTGCGGCTCTCGCTTGCGATTTAGCCGGGGTTCATGGGCCGGTGAGCAAGGTGACAAAGCCGGAGATGTCGCCCACTGTGACGAAGCCGTCGCGATTTGTGTCGGCGGCGAGCATGATGCAAGTGGGATAATGGACGGCGTATTCCGCGGGGTCGGTGAGGGCGAGCACAAAGCCGCCGATGTCGCCGACGGTGATGAAGCCGTCGCAGTTCATATCGCCGTAAAAGGTTGGGCCGACGCGTCCGGCGAGGACATAAACAACGCCGTCGCCGCGCGTGATTGTGGCGGCGCTGTCGCCCTGACCGGTGAGGACATAGTCGTTGCGTCCGTCGCCGTTGAGATCGTTGAGTCCAAAGCCGTCGAAGCCGGCCTGGGTGTTGGGGATGTTGCAGGTCATGGTTTGCAAGACGGCCCGTGAGGCGGAGGAAAAGAGCAGACCCTGGCCGGCCTGCGTAGCGCCGGCGCTGCCGATCCAGTTGGCGACGAACAGGTCGGCGCGGCCGTCGCCATCTGCATCGGTGACCATGCGGCCGATGCCGAATCCGACGCCGGCCATGCTGCCGGTGAACTGGGCGATTTCGGTCCCGGTGGCGCCGCTGAAGACATAAGCCTTGCCGGTGGTCGCGCCGAGGCTGTTGTCCGAAAAGTCGTTGATGTAGACATCATCCGTGCCGTCGCCATCGAAGTCGCCGGCGGAGTTCATGAAGAAGAAGCCGAAGTCGACGGCGGACGGCGCCGGGACGAGCGTGGGGCGAATCGTGAGGCCGGTGGCGCTGGAATAGATGTAGGCGCGGCCGCCGCGCGTGGGCAGTCCGTCGTTCCGAGCGGCGACTACGACGTCGCGTTTACCATCGCCGTCGAGGTCGCCGATGCTGCAGACGGCGGTGCCATGGTTGTTGGCGTTGGCGAGGCCGTCCATGGTGCGAACAACGGCGCCGTCGGCGCCGGAGAGGAGGTAGACCCGGCCGGCGTTGGTTCCGGTCGCGTCGTGTAGCGTGGCGCTGGCGATCACCTCGGGCACGCCGTCGCCGTTGAGATCGCTGTAGAGGCCGCTGACGTTGTTGCCGAAGCGGTCGCTGGGGTTCACGCCCGGCACCTGCCAGATGAGGCCGAAGGGCGGTGCGCCGCTAAAGGTCAGCACGCGTCCGCGGACACCGGGGCTGCTGTTGAATGGCTGACCGGCGGCGCCGGCGATGATGTCGTGAATGCCGTCGCCGTTCAGGTCGCCCGCGTCGTCGACGGATTGGCCCATGAATTCGTTGCCGGTCGTGCCGGTGTAGGTGCTGATGAGCGCGCCGGTCGCGCCCGAGTGGAGATAGACGCGTCCGCCGTTGGTGATGGCGGCATCGCTGAAGGGCGCGCCAAGCAGCAAGTCCCGTTTGCCGTCGCCATCGACGTCGGCGATCGGGTTGCCGTAGTAGCCGAGGAACTCGCCCGGCGCGCCGCGCAGGGTGTAGAGCACCTGCTGGGCGGGCTCGACGAACTGGGCCGAGGCGGCGCTGGCGAGCAGCCCTCCGGCAAGGACAGGTGCGAAAGCCAAGGGGGAGGCGAAGCGACGAAGTGGGGCGTGAGTCATCGGGGATTTCCTCCAGCGGGTGGTCGCGATGAGCGGGCAGCGCTGGCTCAGGGCGCAGCCGGGTGTGTGGTTCGGCACACCGTTTTCGAGCATCGCGATCGAAGACTCACCATAGCCCCGCCCCCGGACAACTCTCTTTCGAAATCTTGTCATTGTGGTCGGCCGCCGAAATTGGCAGTTTTTTTGCACAGGCGGCTGGTCGGAGCGGGGTTGGGCCTATACTGCGGGAGTAGCGAACACAATCCGAACATCGCTCAACGATTCACCGCCTGGAGGCCGCACATGTCGCTCGCGTATTGCACGCTGGAAACGTCGAGGGGGTTCGCCGGGTTTGTAGCCGGTCCGGCCGGGTTGCGGCGCGTCTATCTGCCGGAGCCGACGGAAACGGCGATTCTGCGCAAGATCCATGCGGATGAGCCCGAGGCCGCCGATCGCCTGCGGCTGATGCCTGCACTCGCCGATGGACTGCGGCGATACTTCGCCGGTAAGCCGGTGACGTTCGAGGTCGAGTTGGACATCGGCGAATTCACGCCGTTTCAGCAGGCCGCACTGCGGGCGTGCGCCGCTGTGGGCTATGGCGAAACGGCGACCTACGGCGAACTGGCGGAGCGCATCGGTCACGCCGGCGCGGCGCGGGCGGTGGGCAGCTCCATGGCCCGCAATCGCATTCCGATTGTGATTCCATGTCATCGGATCGTCGGTGCGAACAACGGGATGTGCGGCTTCTCGGGCCCGGGCGGTGTGGCTTCGAAGGAGGCGCTGTTGAAGATGGAGCGCGAAGCCAGCGCAAGCGCGGTGGAAACGTCGCGGCGGACGCGGGCGCAAAAGCTGGTCGCGGTCTGAGTGTGTCCGATTCGGTGCCGATCGAAAAAACCGTCAGACGATCGAATCGCCTGACGGTCGGGTTGTGCATGACCGCAATGTCTTCGCGGATTGAGCCGGTGCTTACGACTTTCGTCCGCCGGGCTTGAGCTGGCGAAGCAGGGCGTTGTCGATGCTCTCCGCCGGCGTGCGGGCCTTTTCGGCCGTCTGGTCGAAGAGGTCGATGGAGAAGTCGGTGACTTCGTTGTCGAACCGGACCTCGATCTCGCCGCCGTCGGCGACGTTGGTGATGCGGATC
>JALHOX010000096.1 GCA_022842805.1 Phycisphaerae bacterium
TGCTCTTCCGATCTCCGACAGCATTTCGCAGGTGGTGCGGCTGTCGGCGCTCGGCGAAGTGATGCAGGCCGTCGACGTTGATCTGGCGCTGCCCGAAATCCCGGTCGAGTTCGGAGGCGGCACCTGGCGCGACAGCGTGCGGATCAGCCTTTCCTCGTCGACGGACGGGCGCTTTACGATCATCAGTCTTCGGGAGCGCATGCGGCAATTTCTGACGGCGTCGCCGAAAGCGCGCTTGGTCGATTGGAGCGACGGCACCGTCACCACGATCGACAACTGCACTTCGGCGAACTTCTTCAGTGCAACCGACTTCGGGGCCATCTCGTCGAGAGTGCGAGGACCGGAACGCAGTTCTGTGCGAAGCTTGTCGAGATTCCGTATCGACAACGGTAATTTTCAGGAATCCCTCTGGCTTCAGTGTAGCAGCCTGCTTGATGTCACGCGGTCCATGCCGGGGCGCGGCGCACTGATCGTGCATCTGAACGGACCGACATTCTTCAATCCGGGGGGGCCGCACGAGCTGACGCCGGACGGTGAGTTGGTGGGGCTGGGGTACTTCTACGTCGGGGAATTGAACTATTTCGGAGTTGATGCCGCGATCGCCGACGGTGTCGAGCTGCATCCGGAGTTTTCGCCGGAGTGTGTGCGGCGATAGCCGCCGAGTCTGTCGATTGTCGAAGCAAACTGGGTATGTCTTTAAACACACCCAGTTTCTGATTTCGCTCTCACTTCGCCACTACGGAAGCTTCACTCGCATTCATCGCGTAGGATTTCTCGAATAAATCCGCCGACTACGCCCGCCGCCGCGTCGCGATCGCGCCCAAGGCCAGCAGCACCAAAGTGCTCGGCTCGGGCACGAGGTAGTCCTCCACTTCGCCGAACTGGGCGAAGCCGTATGGGCCGACGTCTTCGAGCCGGAAGCGCAGCCAATATTCGCCTGTCGCTTCGCCCGGCACGAGGAAGCTAAACGTCAGCACGTGGGTCCCGTCGAAATCCGCCGCCAGCGAGCCGTCGACGATTTGCTCGTCCGGCGTCCACCGCGAATCCTGATTCCAATCGGCCCAGGCGTTGATGTTCAGCACTGCCGGCATGTCTTGATCGCCGAGGTCTGTGTCGATGCTCATGCCCGCGATGCTTGAGATGCTGACATTGACCGTGCTGATCTGCCCGGGCGCCCAGTTCACGAACGTGACGCCGTCGTCGTTTGCGTCGTTGTTGTTGACGTTGGCGACGCCGTCTTCGTCGTCGATATCCTGAAACGCGTTCACCTCGCGTGAGACGCTCGCGCCGAGCCACTCGCGATAGCCCGAGAGATGGCCAGCCTCGGCGTTGCTATCTGACATGTAGCTCGACGGCGCGTCGCCATAGTCAGGGATTTCGTAGAGCGCCATCCGAGCGCCGTCCCAGTCGCTGTTGAAGTCGGCGCTGGGCGGGTTATCGGGGAAATCGTCGCCGCCGCCGTAATAGAGCCCCGCGCCGCCGCCGCCCAGTTGGGTGATGTTGTTCCAATTCTTGCGGCGTGTGTTTACGCCGTCGCGCGTCCAGGGATCTCGGACGATGATCTCCTGCGTGCCGGCGTCATAGCCGACGCCGACGACGACGTGGCCGCTGGTCTGCTGCATCGTCACCGGATCGACGTTGCCGTAGTAGAGCACGACGGCGTCGCCGCGATCGACGATTTGCCGGTAGGCGGCGGGCGTGTAGTTCCAGGCGCGAAACGTCGTCTTGTCATACCAGATGCTCGAGTCATCGGCGTAGCGGTTGGCCGCCGCGATCATTGGCGCCCGCTGCGTGCCGAAGTGCATCTGGTTGGCGGTGGTGTCGATGGTGAAGCTGTAGTCGTTGCAGTCCGCCTCGTTGGCGAAGTCGTTGATCGAGTTGAATTCGCCGCCGCGGTCGTCGAGCCGCCTCAGGATGTTGGCCTTCGCCCATTCGATATACATCGCGGTCGAGGCCGGGGCGCAATGCCAAAAGCCCGAGGCGAGGTTCCAGCCTGCCCAGCCGGTGGTGTTGTAGTAGTCGTTGGCTACGAACTTGTCGCGCGGGTTGGGCGGGTTGACGCTGACGATCGGCAATCGTCCGCCGGGGTTCATCGCGGTGCCGGCGCGTTGGAAGAAGGTACGGGCGTCGCCGGCGAGGTTGTCGTAGCTGACGTAGACGCCCGATCCGGGCGCGGTCTCGATGTTGGTGGCGCGGCCGTTGTACGTGCCGCGAAAGTCGTGGATCTGGCTCCAGCCCGGCACCTGGGCTTCGTTGGTAATGTAGGTCTGCGCCTCGGCGAAGGCTGGCGCCAGGGCGGCGACGAGAGCGGCTCGGGCGAAGCGGCGGGTGTGAATCGGGGCGGTGGTGCGCGACATGGTCAGTTCCTCCACATCTTTGGGACGACGATCGAACCACGGCTCGGCACGCTGTCGGGCCGTCGATGGAGGGGGGAACGACGAAAGTGGGGGAATCGGGCGGCGGAAACCGAAGATTTTTTGGGGGTCTGGCGACGGCACCGCTCACGATCGGGGTGGAAGAGCTTAAAGCACTCCGTGCCCCGTGCTCCCGGGCAGCTGCTCGCGCATGGGGGCAGTCTTACCCCGCGGCCAGAACCCGGCTTAGCAGCCGATGGAAATGATGCGTACCGGTTTCGCGCGTCGGCGAGTAGCGCCCGCGGCTGTAGAGCCGGGCGCCGATCGCGCGCTGGATCGCTTCCACGATTGCCTCGTCCTCGCGCTCCACGCGGTCCAGCGCGGCGCCCGCCCCCATGTCGAGCTTGCTCGAGTCCCAGACATAAGACAGAAACGAAACGCGCGTGCGATCGACCGCGAGCGGGCGGACTACGTTTATCGAAAGCCCCCACGGGTAGAAGTTGAACATCAGGTTTGGGAACAGCCACCAGTAATACGCGGCGATGCGCTGTCCAGCGTCGGCCGCGCCCGCGGGCAGATCAAAGGCAGGTTCGCCGCTGCCGGCCACGCCCACCTGCAGACTGCACCAGTCAAAGAGCTCGGTGCGATACTCGCCGTAGTCGAGCGTCTCGTTCAGGCTCGAATGCACGTAGGGGATGTGGAAGCCTTCGAGGTAGTTTTCGACGTAGAGCGCCCAGTTTGCCCGCACCAAAAAGTCGCGCGAGCGCCCCGCGTCGAATTGGAACTCGTGCAGCGGCAGCCACTCCATCCGCCGCCGCATCGGCTCGATCCACTCGGCGAACTCGACGAGCCGCCGATCGCGGCTCGAATCCGTCGCGCGAGAAGCGGTTGCGAGCGCGACGAAGAGAAACTTCCCCCACGCGTCGAGCGATGCTGGCGCCAGGTTGTCGGCCTCGCTGGGAAAGCCCTCCACGCCGGTGAACTCGGGCATCTGCTGAAAGCGGCCGTCGAGTCCGAAGCGCCGGCCGTGATAGCGGCAGCGCAACGTGCGCTCAACGCCGGCGTGTTCGCAAACCAGCATTCCGCGATGGGTGCACACGTTTGAGACGCAGTGCAGCTGGTCGTCGAGATCCCGCGAGAGAAGCAACGGCTCGCCGACGCTGCCATCCAGGAAGACGAACGGATGGACTTGCCCCGGCACGCGCGCCAGGTCGCTGTCGCCGATGAGTTGCCAACTCCGCGCAAAGATCGCGTCGCGCTGACGATCAAAAACTGCGGCATCGGTGTAGAGCCAGCCCGGCGGCGTCGACGCGCGGCGGATGTCGGGATCGATCTCGAATGACGCGGTTTGCATTGCGTCATCGTAGCGTCGGCGCGGTCAGGTACGCCCCCGGCGATCGGCGCTTCGCGTCGGTCGGCAACGCGCCGGCCCACGACCGCGACAAGAACCCACAACAACGCGAATCCTTCCATATCACCCCTCATATACTCGCGCTCGATGAACCCATTGTGACGGCTGAATCGCGCCTAGGATCGCGAGCCGTCTTTCTCCGACTTGTCTGTGAGGTGATTCGTATGAGGTGCAGTTTTTCCGGTCGCTCCCTGATGTTTGGCGCGGCCCTGATCGTCGGCGCGGGGGCCATCGCTCCCGCCGCCCTGGCTGAGAAGACCCTGCTTCGCGTCCGGCTCGACGGCGCTTTTGCCGAGGCGCCGAATCCGAACGCCGAGTTGATGAAGCTCTTCGGCGAGGAGTCGAACACGCATCATTCGTGGCTCAAGCTGATCGACAAGGCCACCGCCGACAGCAAGATCAGCGGCATGATCCTGATCGTCGAAAACCCCGCGGTCGGTCTGGCGCAGACCGAAGAGATGATTCGGGCATTGAAGAAGTTCCGCGCCGCGGGCAAGAAGATCCACGCCTTCATCGACGGCGCGAGCAACGCCGAGTACGCGCTCGCCTCCGCCGCCGACGACATCACGCTTGTGCCCTATGGCCAACTGGACACCATGGGCCTGCACGTCGAGTTGATGTTCTACAAGGGTCTGTTCGACAAGATCGGCGTGAATGCCCAGATGCTGCACTGCGGCGCGTACAAGAGCGCGCTGGAGCCTTACACGCGCACCGAACCCAGCAAGGAAGCCGCCGAGAATGTGAACTGGCTGCTCGACGGCATTTACAACCGCTGGGTCGCGATCATCGCCGAGAATCGCAAGCTGACGGTCGACAAGGTGCAGGCCGCGGTCGACAGCGCCCCGATCCCGGCCGACGCGGCCCTGCAGCAGGGGCTGATCGACCACATCGCGGGCTGGGCCGATTTCAAGCAGCGGATTCAGAAGGAATATGGCAAGGACGTCGTCATCAAGAAGCGCTACGCCCCGACCGACGCGCTGAAGATGGACTTCGATAATCCGTTCGCGATCTTCACGATGATTCAGGAGGCGATGGAGAAAGCCAGCAAGCCGCTGCCGCCCGGCGTCGGCTTGGTCTATGTCGCCGGTGCGATCGTCGACGGCCGCGCCGTCGACAGCCCGTTCTCCGGCCAGATGGCCGCCGGCACCAACATCCGCGCTGCGCTCGACGCCGCCCGGCTCGATGAGACCATCAAGGCCGTAGTCCTGCGCGTCGATTTGCCCGGCGGATCGGCCATGGCCAGCGACATCATCTGGGACGCCGCCACGCGCTGCGCCGCTGAAAAGCCGCTGATCGTCTCGATGGGTAGCGTCGCGGGCAGCGGCGGCTACTACGTCGCCATTCCGGGCGACACGATCTTCGCCGAAGAATCGACCATCACCGGCTCGATCGGCGTCGTCGGCGGCAAGCTCTGCCTGAAGGGGCTGATGGAAGAGAAGCTCGGCATCACGGTGACTGAGTTCAACCGCGGCAAGCACGCCGGCATGTTTGCGATGGCCGAGCCGTGGTCCGAGAGCGACATGAAGGAGATGCAGGGCTACCTCGACCGCATCTATGACCAGTTCAAGGGCCGCGTCACGCAGTCGCGCGGCAAGAAGATCAAGGGCGATCTCGAGTCGCTCGCCGGCGGTCGCGTTTACACCGGACGCCAGGCGCTGGAGAAGGGGCTGATCGACGAGATCGGCGGCCTGTCGGATGCGATCGCCCTGGCGGCGAAGAAGGCCGGGCTTCAGGCGGATTGCGATGTCCGCGTTCTGCCCCGCGCCCCGGATTTCGGCGACATCCTGAAGAAGCTCGCCGGCGAAGAGACCACCGACGAGTGGGAATTCGGCCCGAATAAGCCTGCCGCCGTGGCCTGGCCGACGGTCGCACTGCACGGCTCGGCGAGCGATCTCGCGTCGAGCCCGCTGCTGCAGGCCATGTTGCCGCTCTTGCAGAGCTTTGCCCCGGAACAGGCGCAGGTGATTCGCCGCGACCTGTCGGTGCTCTCGATTCTGCAGGCCGAGCGGGCGGCGTGCTTTATGCCGCTGCCGTTGATCCTGCGCTGAGTCTTCCCCCGAGTCGACAAGCCGCAGATTGCGGCCCGCGCGGTGATTTACACCGCGCGGCGCCGCGTCTCGCCCGTCTTCCCTTGCTCTACAGCACCCCCCAAGGCTCGATATCTCGCCGATCGCCCGGCGGCGACTGGACGGCTTAGGTCGGGTCCGCGCGCATGCGTCGCGGGCGCTCGAGCTTCGCGTTCAGCTTTTTCTCTTCGTCGCCGCGCTTCACGCGCATCTCCACGCTGTCGCCCCAGTCAAAATCCGCGAGGATCGTCCGGAGATCGTCGAGCGACGCGATCGGCTTGCCGGCGATTTCCAGAATGCGGTCGCCCGCCAGCAGGCCCGCCTTCTGACCCGCGGAACCCTCGGTCACGCTTTGAAGCAGCAGCCCGGGCCCGCCCGCGTCCAGATCGGGCAAAATGCCGAGCCGTACGCGCGATTGCGGCGAAGGCTGTGACGCCGCCGCCCGCGGCTCGCTCGCCGCGTCCTTGGCCCGATCGATTCGCGCCGGCCCGCTCGCCAGATTCGCGAGGGCGCGCACGATGGCCTCTCCCATCGCCGTGATCTTCACCATGCCGTCGTAGTTGATGAGCGCGACGTCGTCGCCGGGGCGGTGATATTCGGTGTGCAGTCCGGTATGGACGAACAGCGAGGGGATGTCGGCCGAATCGAAAGCGGCCTGATCGCTATCGCGTCGCACGCGCTCCAGCAGCTTGAACTTCAGCCCGGCGCTCTCTCCCGCCGCCTTCACGAGCTCAGGAAACTCCTTGGCCGTCCCGGTTCCGCTCACTTCAAATTCTTCCTCGCGATAGCGCCCGATCATGTCGAAGTTCACATTGGCGATGATCTCGCTTTCGCGGATGGTCGGATGAGCCACGAAATAGCGGCTGCCGACAAGGCCAAGCTCTTCGGCGCTGCAGGCGAAGAAGAGAATGTTGCGGCGGGGGCGCGGCCCATTCGCGAAGCGTCGCGCCAGCTCGATGATCGCCGCCGTGCCCGACGCGTTGTCGTCGGCCCCGTTGTAGGTGTCCAGCGGCTCTTCCTTGGTGGTGTCTGCCGGCCGCTGCCCGAGATGGTCATAATGGGCCGTGACGACGATGGTCTCGGCTGTTTCGCCCGAGCCTCGCAACATGCCCAGGACGTTTCGCCCCTCCGCCTGCGATACGCCCGTCTTCAGGCTGATGTTCACACCCGCCAGGTCTTCGGAGTGCGACTCGCGCGTCTGATCCAGGCGGCGCTGCAACTCCGCCAACGTCGGCATCTTCGCCGCCTTGAGCAACTCATCTGCCACATTGCGGGAGATCTGCGCCATCGGCACCGCGTAGGTCGGTCGCGTGCGCCATGGCTTGAAAGCGATCAGGGCATCCTCGACCGTCAGCGGATGCGTCGGCGGATTCACGATCAGCACCGCCTTGGCGCCGCGGGCCGCCGCCTCGCGCGCTTTGCGCTCAAACGACGCGTAAAGCGACGCCTCTTCTCCGCCGAAACGGGCCTCGCGATCGCTGGAGCGCGGCTCGTAGCGGAGCATCAGCACGATCTTGCCGCTTGGGTCGATGTCGAGATAGTCGTCGTATTTGTGCTCCGGGGCGTCGATGCCGTAGCCCACGAACGCCAGCGGCCCTTCCGCGCCGCCCACGGCGGTATATGGCAGGGGGGTCCAGTCGACGCCGAGCTTCAGCGGGCGATCGATGCCGCCGATTGTGAGCGACGCCTTGCTCTCGTCGAGCGACTTCTGTGCGGGTACGGGGAAAGGCTGAAACCAGGTGCCGTCGACGCCGCCCGGCTCGAGGCCCGCGTCCTTCCAGTGCTTCACGATGTAGTCGGCCGCGTCGTCAATCCCCGCGCTCGCCACGCCGCGGCCGCCCAGCGCGTCCGCCGCGAGGTATTCGACGTGTGAGGTCAGCGCGGCCTTCGCCGCGGCGAATTCGGCGGACGCATCCGCGGCGCGTGAGGTGGCGACGCTGCCTCCGGGCAGAGGCGTTTCGGCGAAAGCCGGCCGTGCGGCGTGAAGCGCCAATGAACAGGTCGCCAATACGAAGGCACGATGACACCGCATCCGCTGAGTCCTTTCTCAACAACCCCCGCATCCACGTTTCAGCCCTACTGAATGTACCGCGCGGCCAGACGCTGACGAGGCCGCGCCGCCCGGCTGCGCTATACTTTTCGACACGATGTTCCTTTGCAGCCTGTCGAAGCGCCTGCCGCCGCGAGGCACCGCATGAAATCACCGGAGATTCTCATTGTCGGCGCGGGAGTCATCGGCCTCTCCTGCGCTCTGCGGCTTGGCCAGCGCGGGCGTCGGGTGCGCGTGCTGGAGCGCGGCGAGTGCGGACGCGAGTCTTCCTGGGCCGGGGCGGGCATTATCGAATATGGCAGTCTGGCCCGCCTCGATCCGCTGGCCCAGTTGCGACGCGCCAGCTGCGAGCTTTATCCGGCGTTCATCGCTGAGATCCAAGCCGCGTCCGGCGTCGATCCGGAGCTGGACCGCGAGGGCACGATCGACCTGATCACCGACGCCAATCAGGCGAAAGCCGCCGATCGGGAGCTGGGCGCGCTGAAGAGCCGCTTTTCGAATCGTGGCCCGCTGATCGAGCGTCTGACGCAGGGCGGTTTGCGGCGCGTCGCCCCGGCGATTTCGGATGCGTTCGACGACGCGCTCTGGCTGCGGGCCGACGTCACTGTTCGCAATCCGAGGATCATGCGCGCTCTGCGGGGCGCGTGCGAGGCGGCGGGAGTCGAGATCGTCGAGCAATCTCCGGTTTCGAGCGTCCTGCGCGACGGCGATCGCGTCGTGGGTCTGCAACTCGCGGATCGGGT
Organism: Phycisphaerae bacterium; assembly: GCA_022842805.1. Classification (GTDB taxonomy): domain Bacteria; phylum Planctomycetota; class Phycisphaerae; order UBA1845; family Fen-1342; genus JALHOX01. The sequence continues at coordinate 8,625 of JALHOX010000096.1, forward strand.
GGAGCGCGGCGAGCAGTACCTCATCTCCGGCGGATCTTGGTCGTCGCAACTCGATCCCGAGTTCGAAAGGCTGCTACCGGTCCATCCGGTGCGCGGACAGATCATCCTGCTCGAGGAGCGGCGACAACTGCTTCGGCATGTCGTCCGCCACGGGCGAATGTACCTGGTGCCTCGTCGCGATGGGCGCATGCTGCTGGGGTCTACCGAGGAGCACGACGCCGGATTCGAGAAGCGCACCACGCTCGGCGCGGCGGCGCGACTCATGCCGATTGCTGAGCGCGTGGTTCCATCGCTGCGCGATGCGACGATCGTGACCACCTGGGCCGGCCTTCGCCCGGGCTCGAAAGACGGCAAGCCCTACCTGGGCCCTATTCCCGGCTTCGGCGGCGCCTGGGCCGCGACCGGCCACTATCGCAGCGGGCTCACGCTCGCGCCGATCACGGCGGAGTTGATTGCGGCGGCAATGACGGGCGGCACGCCGCGGTTTGATCTTGCCCCGTTCGCTCCCGGTCGACGCTTCGGCCCGCCCGACGAGGGCGACACCGGCGAGATCGCGCCGTGATTTCGCGCCACAATACATTCGCAACTCCCGAGGGACGCACATGAAAGTTTTGATCAGCGGGGCCAGCGGCCTTGTCGGCCGCGCGACCGGCGACATGCTTCGCGCCCGCGGCGATGTCGTGATTCCCCTCGTGCGCGGTGGGCAGTCGGGCGTTGAGCCCGCCGCTGCGGCGGGCGTCGCGGGTGTCACGTGGAAGCCCGACGCCAACTGGCTGGACGAGGCTGCCCTGCGCCGCGCCTCGCCCGATGTCGTGGTCCACCTGGCCGGCGAAAATATCGCCGACGGCCGCTGGACCGCCGAGAAGAAACGCCGCATTCGCGACAGCCGCGTCCTCGGCACGCAATTGCTCGCCCGCTCGCTCGCCGCGCTGACGCCCAAGCCGCGTCTCCTGCTTTCAGCCGCGGCGATCGGCATCTACGGCAATCGCGGTGATGAGCCGCGCGACGAAGCGAGCCCGCCCGGCGACAGCTTCCTGGCGCACGTGGCGCGCGATTGGGAGGCCGCCACCGCCCCAGCCGAGGCGGCGGGCATTCGCGTCGTGCATCTTCGCATCGGCGTCGTCCTCACGCCGCTGGGCGGGGCGCTGAAGGCGATGCTCACGCCGTTTCGCCTCGGGCTGGGCGGGGTCGCGGGGGACGGTCGGCAGTACCTGAGCTGGATTTCGTTGACGGACCTGATTGCGATGATCCGCTTCATTCTCGATCGCGACGACTTGCGCGGCCCGATCAACGCGGTCAGCCCTAATCCGGCCACCAATTTCGACTTTACGAAGACGCTGGGCCGTGTTCTTGGCCGACCGACGATCGTTCCGTTGCCGAGCTTTCTGATTCGCGCCATCTTCGGCGAAATGGGGGAGGCGACGCTCCTCGCCAGCACCCGCGCCATCCCGCGCCGCATCTGCGAACTCGGCTTCTCATTTCAACACCCCGACCTCGAAGCCGCCCTGCGTCACGAGCTGGGAAAGTAGCGGCCGACGGCGTCGGCGGACGCGATCGCCCCCGGCGTGAACACTTGGCATCCCGGCCCTATCATGCGCGAGGTATATGAATTTCCAGCCCGCGCCGCCGAAAGCGAACCGGCCCGCGTGGTCAAACCAAACTACGGAGGCCTTCTCATGATGTCCGATCGCGTCAAGCAAATTCTGAGCTGGTACGAAGCCGACAACGCCGGCGTGCTCGCCAACATCCGCCGCTTGCTCGGCACCGGCACGCTGAAAGACACCGGCAAGCTCGTCATTCTGCCGGTCGACCAGGGCTTCGAGCACGGTCCGGCCCGCAGCTTCGCCGCCAACGCCGCCGGCTATGACCCTCATTATCACTTTCAGCTCGCGCTGGAATCGGGCTGTAACGCCTACGCCGCTCCGCTGGGTTTCCTGGAAGCCGGCGCCCGCACCTTTGCCGGCGAACTGCCGCTGATCCTCAAGCTCAACAACAACGACTCGCTCTTCAGCACGAAGAATCCGAGTCAGGCCGTCACCGCCTCGGTCGAGCACGCTCTGCGGCTCGGCTGCGCCGCGATCGGCTTCACGATCTATCCGGGCTCGGCCAATTCGCAGGCGCAGTATGAGCAGCTCAACGCGCTGGCCGAGAGCGCCAAGAGCGTCGGCCTGGTGGTCGTGGTGTGGAGTTATCCGCGCGGCGAATTCCTGAGCAAGGAAGGCGAGACCGGCATCGACGTTTGCTGCTATGCCGCCCAGATCGCGGCGCAGCTCGGGGCGCACTTCATCAAGGTCAAGCTGCCGACCGATTTCGTTGAGCAGGGTGAGGCCAAGAAGGTCTACGAAAAGCAGAACATCCCCGTCAAGACCATGGCCGAACGCGTGAAGCACGTCGTGCAGAGCTCGTTTAACGGTCGGCGCGTCGTGATCTTCAGCGGCGGCGCCACCAAGGGCGAGGACAGCGTCTACGACGACGCCCGCGCGATTCGCGACGGCGGCGGCTTCGGCTCGATCATCGGCCGCAACGCCTTCCAGCGCCCCAAGGCCGAAGCGCTGAAGATGCTGGGCCGGATCATGGATATCTACGCCGGCAAGGAAAAGTAAGCGCGACTTTCGCGGCGGCGGCGAACTTGGCAACGCCTTGTTTACGCCGCGCGAAATCGCGGAGTCTCATTTTGCGACGCGCGACAAGGCGGCGCATTGCACCACTCAGAAGTGCAATGCCCCGCCTTTTGCGTTTTTGCCGAAGATTTGATGAGTTGTCGTGCTTCGAGCCGTCGGCTGCTACGAAACGCGCCGCGCCAGCCAGACGATGACCCCGCCCACGACCGCCACCGGCCCGCCTTCAGTGGCCGTCCACCACCAAGGCATTCCGGCGAACCAATCGATCCAAACCGTCGCCAGCCCGAACGCGATATGCAACGCGCCGACGCCCGCAATGACCCCGCAGTAGCGCCGGACGTCCCCCGCCAGCATCAGCAGCACCGCTCCATGCACCGCGTACAGCGCGGATAGCGAGCGCGTCAGATACTCCACGATCGCTCCACGCGGCAGCTTGCCCAGCCTCAACTGCTCGTGAGTCCAGTCCATCCATTCGGTCGGCATGATGACCGCCAGAGTCGCCAGCAGCATGACTCCGCCACTGAGGCGAAGCTGCAGTGGAAGCACGCGGGCGGCAGTTTCGGCGCGGAGTGTCATGCCAAATAGGGTAAGCGCCACCCT
>JALHOX010000097.1 GCA_022842805.1 Phycisphaerae bacterium
CGCGTTCGTCGCGCGGCGCGGCGAGCACGACGCAGAGATGCCCGGCGTTCGGGGCTGGGTTGACGGCCCAGATCGTGACGCCGGCGAGTCGGTCGGCGTCGGGCAACGCGCTGAGTGCGAGCTGCAGGGTTTGGGCCACTTGTTTGCATAGCTGCCGCGTTTTGCGGTCGGGCTTGTCATCGGTTCTGGCGTGGGCCCGCTTTTCTTCTCGCGGGTCGATGCCGTCGTCGGGGTGGAGCTCCGCGCATACGGCGCGCAGCTCGTCCATTTTTCGCTTGCGCGAGGACATATCGCTCCTCAGGTCGGGCGATGCGCGCGGCAAACGCCCGATGGGTGAATCGAAATCGAATATTCAGGATGTCGGGGTGAGGAGCCCGGCGTTGCTCAGCCGGCGGACGGAATGGAGATCAGCGGCGCGCGGCGGCGCAGCGAGGCTCCCCGAGAAGCGAAGACGCAACGAGTTGCACGGGAACCTCCTTTCTGCAAGGTAACGCGCTTGATTGAACGAAAATAGAGTATGCCAACATTGGGGCGGTGGTGCAAGTGAATTTGGTTTTTGGGGGGGGATCAACGTATTCGAGTGACAACACGTTGACGGAGTGTGAACGAGTATGCGTTGTCGGAGTTCGGGACACGCCATGGAAGACGAGGGCTTGGTATGAGCCCAGAGGCTGAAGCCTCTGGCTACGGTCGCTCGCCCTGCCGGGCGGAAGCATCGGGCGAATAGATTGGGGTGTCGCCAGGTTGTTGGGGCTACTTTTTCGGGCGGCGCGAATCGTCGATCGGTTCGAATTGCAGTAACTCGAACGCGGCCCCGCGGGGGAGGTATTTGATTTCTGATTCTCGTTCGCCGCGGCGGATGCGGAGGAGGAGGGGGCGGTCGCTTTCGCGGGGGATGGTCCAGGAGAGGAGTTTGTCGGATTCGCGCAGGCCGGCCTTGGCGGCGGCGGAGGTGGGGCGAAGGCCCTCGACGCGCTTGGCTTTGACCGACTTCTCGACGTTGAAGCCGGGGTCGAAGGCGAAGGCGGTGCTCGCTTTGCCGTTGAAGCGCGGGCCGAGAGCGTCGAGCGGGAGTTCGATCGTCGCGGCGTCGGCGACGTAGCGGTCGAACTCGGCGGCGAACCACTCGCCCAGGTGCTTGCTGCCCGCGTTGCGGAGTTCGGCGTTGGTGAGTTCGAAGCGCGGGTCGCTTCGGGCGCGATCGAGCAGCGAGCGGAACCACTGGTCGACGGCGTCGGTTTTGCCGTGGGTCTGGGCGAGGCGCGTCCAGCGTAAGGCGAGCAGGTGGCCGCGCTGATAGGGGGCTTCGCCGACGGTGGCGCGTTCTTTCCAATAGTCGGCGGCGATGCGCTCGTTGCCGGCGTTTTTCTCGGGGTTTTGGGCGTAGTCGCGCAGGCAGCGGTTGATCCACTTGGCGTAGGTCTTCGGGGTCCAGCGGCCGCTTTGCATGAGCGAGCGCATGGCGAAGTAGTCGGTGAAGCCCTCGACGAACCAATAGGCGAGCTTGTCGGGCATGGCGGCGCGCAGGGTGCGGCCGTTCCACTGGTGGAACATCTCGTGGGCGAAGAGGTTTTCGACGGCGTCGTCGAGGACGGCGTTGGGCGGCAGCCAGAGGGCGAAGCTGCGCAGCAGGCCCGAGCCGGCGATGCGGGTCTGGCCGTTGGCGAGGGCGGCGCCGACGGGCACGACATGTACGACGTACTCGCGGAGGTCGGTTTCGCCGACCATGGTCATCTGTGTTTTGAGGAGCTCTTCGGCGAGGTCGGCGAGTTGGGCGCTGCTGAAGCGATATTCGCCGGCGAGCGAGAGCTCTAATTGGCACGGGCCGACTTTGCGCGATTCGCGGGTGAGCTTTCCGGCGAGGAAGGTGGCGTCGCGGATGTCGGCGCCGCTGAGCCGCGCGCCGACGCTTGCGCCGACGCCGAGGGAGCTGGAGCCGCTCCAGCCTTCGGGGAGGCGCCAGCGGAGGGTGATGTCGTGCAGTTCGCGTGGGGCGGCGGCATCGCGGTTTGGCTCGGCGGGCGTGAGCAGAAAGACTTTGCCGAGGGCGTGGAAGAAGCGGTAGTTGGTGACGGGGCGCTGGGTCGCTTCCCAGTCGAGGCCGCGTTGGCCGCCTTTGACGGCGTAGCGGAGGGTGAGCGTTGCGCCGCGGCGGTGGGTGAGGCGCCAGGTTGCGCCGTTGCGGGCGGCTGCTTCGGCGCCGTCGACGGCGACATCGCCGACGAGGGCGGGGATGTCGGGCAGGCCGGGGGCGGATTCGGCGAGGAGGGCTTCGGTGGTGGTGCGGTCGCGGGTTTGCCAGGAGATTTCGACGTTGGTGAGGGCGTTGTCGGGGTCGGGCGAGAGTTGGTAGCGGATGGTGTCGGCGCGGGCGATGGCGGCGAGCGCAAGAATTGCGACGAGCAGAAAAAGCGGGGAGGGGCGCATGGGGGCGGTGGTCCTTGTGGTGCGCGGGTCGGGGGCGCGAATTCGGGATCGAGTGTAGCGTGCGGGGTGGCGGCTGATGGCGGACTTCTCGATGGCGTCGCGCAGCGTCAGCGCTCGTCTTTTGCGCGGCCGCGCAAAGTGAGTCGGATCGGTCGATAGCGAGCAGTAGTCATGTGGCGATCGGTTGGAGCACAGGATTGGTGGCATGTGCGTCCGCGGCTTGCGGCGGCGCTCGCGGTGGCGGCGATTGCGCTCGTGAGCGGCGCGGCGGCCGATTCGCCGCGGATTCTGAATTCGCGGACGATTGTGCTGGCGGTGGACAGTGATCCGGCGAGCGTGCTGGAGCTGCATGTTTCGACCGATGAGCGGAAGACCTGGCGACGGGCGGCGTGCGACGCGCTGGCCGGCGGGACGGTGGCCTATCGGGCGACGGGGGACGGGCTGCACGATTTTTACTTCGTGGCGAGAAACGCGCACGGGGTTGCGTCGCCGCTGCCGACGGCGGGATGCGCGAGCCATGCGCAGGTGCTGGTGGATACGCTGCCGCCGATTCTGCAGGTGCGGGAGGTGCTGACAGCGGCGGGGGCCGCGCGGTCGAACGGGGCGGCAGCGGCGCCGCGCGAGTTGCTGATTCGGGCGACGGTGGTGGATCAGAACGCGTCGAACGCGGGCGTGCGGGTTTTCTATCGACCGGTGAAGAGCGACCGTTGGCTGGATGGGGGGATGCGCGCGATCAGCGGGGGCGAGGTGCGTTGGCAGGCGCCGCCCGAGATCGGGGATGCGATCGATCTGCACATCATGGCGCGCGATCTGGCGGGCAATACGGCGGGGGTTGAACTGCTGGACGTGCGGATCGAACCGGACTTGCCGCCGCCGCCGGTGGTGGCGAAGCCGTCGAGCGCGGCGTCGCGCCTTGCGGCGCTGGCGAGCGATGAGCAGTTTGACGAGACGCGCGACGCGGGGATGGCGAATCGGTCGACAGGGGTGAGCGGCGGAGCGGGCGGCGGCAAGAAGGAGGCCGACGCGGCGTCGCGACCTGCGGCGGTGGTCTCCTTGCGCGAGCAGGCGGCGCGGTACATGGCGGAAGGGCGCTATGCACTGGCGGCGGCACGGTATGAGGAGGCGTTGCGACAATCGCCGACGGATCAGGAAACGTTGCTTGCCCTGGCCGACGCGCGCTTTTGGTCGGGCGAGTATGACGCCGCCGCTACGCTGTTTTCTCGCGCCCACGAAGCCAGTCCGCAGGCGGTGCGGCCGCTGGAGGGGCTGGCGTTGCTGGCGGCGACGCAGCAGCGCTACGGCGAAGCGCGTGAGCGTCTGGAGGCGCTGGTGAAGCTGGATCCGGGGAACGCCGAGTTTCGGATTCGGCTGGGGGACATGCGGCTGCGGGCGGGCGACGCGCGCGGGGCGCGCGAGCTGTGGCAGGCGATCGTGGCGGATGCGAAGCTTTCGCCGGGGGTGAGGGATAAGGCGCAACGGCGGCTGGCGAAGTTTTGACGATCCTCGGGCGCTGAACTTCGCGCGCCTCCTGCACCCCTCCGGGGTGCGAATCGTGGGGTCACCTTCCACGGGTGTAGCGGCGATGGGCTGCGCCGCGCCGCCGCTATACACGTGGCTACATTCCGTCACCCGTTTGGGGTGAAATCCCGCCTATTGCCCCGAAAATCGCTGCTCAGCGGCGAGGCCACGGCCGGTATAGTGGGCCGGTCGAAGTCGTCGACGGGAGAGAAGTCATTTGGCGGGAGAGTTGACCATGCCATCCATCGCTTTGCGCTGTTTCGCATTGCCTGCGGCGTTTTTGTTCGCTTCGGCTTCGGCTGCTGATCACGCCTGCGTTTTTCCGGTCGGAGAACTGATCGCCACCGAACAGAGCGCGACATCGAATGCGTCGATGCGGATTTCTGACGAAACGGATGCCGTGGCGGTGAAGCGCGAACAGCTTGCGCGGATCGAGCTTCAGGTGCCCTACATCGGCGAAAAAGGACTGATGCCCCTCCTGTTGTTCCCCGATCGCGTTTTCAGAGGATCGGTCGAGGCGTCTGCGGAGACGGCGGCGGGAACGCTGACGGTCACTGGCCGCATCGATGACGTGCCTGCCTCCCGATTTGCGATCGTTCGGCATAAAGACATGATCGCCGGCTCGATCTTCGCGCCGGGTGTGGGCTTGTTTGAGATCGTGCCGGTTGAGGCCGGTGTGTCGCGGGTTCGCGAGATTGATGAGACGAGTGGGGCGGCGCGGCGGTGTGCGTTTGACGCGGCGAGCGGCGCCGCCGACGCGGCGCAAGTCCTCGATCGCGGTGCGAGCTGTGCGCCGGCATCGGTCTCGCGGCTCAGCGGCTATGCAGCGGACAGCGCGGCGCTGATCGACGTGATGGTGGCGTATACGACCGCGGCGCGCGTGCGGGCCGGCGGTGTGGCGCAGATTCAGGCGCTGATCAATGTGGCGATCGCCAATGCCAACATGATCTACGGCGACAGTCAGACCAGCCTGCAATTTCGTCTCGTGCATTCGATGGAGGTGAGTTACGTCGAAGCGGTCGATGCGCTGACCAACCTCAATCGGCTTAGCAATCCCACGGACGGAATTCTCGACCAACTGTACGTCGAGCGCGATGCGCGCGGGGCCGATCTCGTCTCGCTCTGGGTTGACAACATCATGAACGCCGGCGGCGTCGCCTATTACCCCAACGCCCTTTGGCCCGCGGACAATGGGCAATCGGGCAATTCGGTGATGCGGCTCGACAACGCGAATTTTTTCACGCTGGCGCATGAGTTCGGCCACAACTTTGGCTGTCAGCACGACCGGGTTACGAATCCGACGGGCGGCTGGTATGACTTTTCGTACGGCTATCGCGAGCCGGGGAGCGTCTGGGCGACGGTGATGGCTTATCCGCCGGGGACGATTCTGCCTTACCTATCGAATCCCAACATCAGCTATAGCGGTCCGTTGGGAAATCCGGGACCGCTGGGTGTGCCGGGGGAGAATCCGCTGACTTCGTGCGACAACGCGCGGACGGTTCGGCTGAATGCCTTCAGTCTCGCCAATGGGCGACCGAGCACGTTGCCGAGTGCGCCGCCTTCGCGGATTTTTGTGCGGGCCAACGCACCTTTGGGTGGGAATGGCGCGAGTTGGGGGACGGCGTTTCGCGATTTGCAGGATGGCATCGGCACGGCGGTGCGGGCGCGCGGCGCGGTGACGGAGGTCTGGGTTGCGGCGGGGACGTACAAGCCGGACGCGAACACAGGCGATCGGCTGCGGCATTTTCGTCCGGTCGAGGGCGTGACGATTTATGGCGGGTTCGTTGGGAATGAGACGCAGCTCTCGCAGCGCAACATCGTCGCGAATCAGACGATTTTGAGCGGCGATATCGGCGCGAACCTGGTGACTGCGGACAATGTGTATCACGTCGTCATCGCCGACAATCTCAATGCGACGGCGGTGCTGGATGGGCTTTACATCGAAGGCGGTAATGCCGACGCCGGCGCGTGGCCGCACAACAGCGGGGCGGGAATACTGGCGAGGTGCGGCGGCGCCACGTTGCGGAACTGCACGATTCGCAACAACACGGCCACTTATGTCGGCGGCGGGCTGCTGCTGGATGGTGGGACGATGACGTTTGTGGATTGCGAGATCGTGGGTAACGCGGCGGAGTATGGCGGCGGGCTGTTGGCGACCAACGGGGCATCGCCAACGTTTAGCCAGTGTCGTTTTTCGCTCAATGCCGCCTATGCGGGCGGCGGAGCGCGATTTGAGTATGGCGCGTCGCCGACGCTCGAGCTCTTTTGCACGATCGAGTTCAATGACGCAGATTTCGGGGGCGGCCTGTCGCTGGGGCCCGATGTCGTGGCGCAAGTCCGCGATTGCGATTTTTTACAGAACACAGGCTACGCGGGCACCGGGGCGCGGTGCGAGGGGAACGCGGTTGCGACGTTTGCAGACTGCTCGTTTACGGGCAACAGCGGCAGCTTTGGCGGCGGCGTGGAGAACGCCGACACGAGCCGGGCGACTTATGAGCGCTGCCAGTTCACGCTGAATCTGGCGGGCGCATTTGGCAGTGGCAGCGGCGTGGGCGGCGGAATGCTCAATGGTGCGGGCACGACGGTGACGGTGTCTGATTGCGATTTCTCGCTGAACGAGGCGGGCTTTGGCGCGGCGGGCATGGGCAATTTCAATTGCAGCCCGACGCTGCTCAATTGCGACTTTACGGGGAATCGCAGCTGGTACGGCGGCGGGATCTGGAACGGCGACGGGGCACAGCCGGCGGTTCGCGACTGCGGCTTTTTTGGCAATATCGGGCAGTTCGGCGGCGGCGCGGCGCATCACAACAACAACAGCGACGCGACGTTGATCAATTGCGTGCTCTCGGGCAATCAGTCGCCACAGGGCGTGGGCGGTGGAGTGTGGAACACGACCGGGGCTGATCCGCTGCTGATCAACTGCACGCTGGCGAACAACACGGCGGCGTTTGGTGCGGGCGGGGTGTTTGATGAGAACTGCGGCGCGCGGTTGCGCAATGTGATCGTCTGGGCGAACTCGAACCCGCAGATGGCCGGGAACAGCGCGACGACGTCGGTGCGCTACAGCGATGTTTCGGGCGGATTCGCGGGCACGGGGAACTTCAACGCGAACCCGCTGTTTGTCGACGCCAACGGCTCGGACAACATCCTCGGTACGGCGGATGACGATGTGTCGCTGGCGGCGGGTTCGCCTTGTCTGGATCGGGCGGAGAATGTGCAGTTGCCGCTCGATGTTTACACCGATTTCGGCGGGAGCGCGCGGTTCTTCGATGACCCGGGTGCGGCGAATCTGGGCGTGGTGGATGGGCGCGCACCGGCGGATGTGGGGGCGGACGAGCGCAGTCCGACATTCGTCGCGGGCGATATGAACTGCGACGGGTTTGTCACCGTGGGCGATATCGGCGGATTTGTGCTGGCGCTGACCAATCCGGCGGGGTATGCGGCGCAGTATCCGAGTTGCAACATCGATCTGGCGGATGTGAATAACGACGGATTTGTGACGGTGGGTGATATCGGCTCGTTCGTGGCGCTGCTGACCGCGCGATAAGCGCTGCGGCGATGCGTGTTGGCGCTAGCGCCGCGTGGTCTTTTGCTCGGCTGCTTTGAGAAGGGAGGCCGCGGCGGCGGCGGGGTCGGCGGCGCTGATCACCGCGCTGCAGACGCAGATCACGTCGGCGCCGGATTCGAAGACGTGGGCGGCGTTTTCGCGGTGGATGCCGCCGATGGCGACCAGCGGCAGGGCGCTGTCTTGTCGGACGGCGCGCAATGTTTCGAGGCCGGCGATGTGGGGCTGCGGCTTGGTGCTGCTGGCGAAGATCGGGCCGACGGCGAGGTAGTCGGGCAGGGCGGCGGCGGCCGCGCGGGCCTGTTCGCGGGTGTGGGTGCTGACGCCGATGAGCGGGCTGTTGCCGATGATGCGGCGGGCCTTATCGACGGGCAGGTCGTCCTGGCCGACGTGGAGCGCGTCGGCGCGAGCGAGCAGGGCCAAGTCGGGGCGGTCGTTGGCGACGAGCAGTGCATCGTGGCGGGCGGTGATGTCGCGCAGCCAGTGAAGGCGCGCGAGCAATTCCGCGTCGGGTAGTGATTTTTCGCGGAGTTGCAGACACTTCACGCCGGCGGCGAGCAGGGCCTGAACGGTTTCGCGCCAATCTCGGGCGCAGAGCGATTCGGTGATGATGATGTAGACGCCGCAGGAACGCAGGCGGGCGGTCGCTTCGGCCCGCAAGAGCAGGCGCGGGGCGAGGGCGTAGAAGTCGTAGCGGATGCGCTCGGCGGCGGCGGCGAAGCCCTCTCCGAGGAAGGCGGCGGCTGCGGGAAGTTTGCCGTATTCGCCGATGACGCGCAGGGCTTCGCCCAAGCGAGCGAAGGCAGCGGCGAGGATCGACTCGGGGGTGTCGCGTTGCAGTTCGGATTCGAGCTTGAGATCGCGGCCGACATCGCTCACGACGTCGCGGGCGTCGAGCAGAGTGTGGTCGGCGGTGAGCGGTGTCGCGGGGCGGAGGGTGTGGCGGGCGGCCTTGGTGGCGGCAAGGACGGCGGCGTCGTCGCGGACGAAGCGGGCGTAGTCTTCGATCACGCGCAGGGCTTCGCGGGCGCGATTGAGGTTGGCGTCGAGGATGCGAGCGACATCGCGGTTCATCGGCGTTGACTGTATCCGCGGGGCGGGGCGGCGGCGCGCGATCGTCGGGGGCGGATCGGTGCGGTGTTGCCGGGGTGACTGTCGTTTTACGACGCCGGTTGCGTCTGTATATTTCGATACGTTTCGCGCGGAGGATCGGGTGTGGATGGAGCGTGAGCTTTTTCGGCGCGTGACGCATTTATGAGCGTTAGGGAACGAATGGAGATTCGCCCGTGAATCGATCGGTGATTCGAATCAGCGTCCGTGTGTTGCTGGCCCTGGCCGCGGGTGGGGCGGTGCTGGCGCCGCTGGCGGGCTGCCCGATGGCGCCGCCGAATGGAAATGGCAACCAGAATGGTTCGACGAACAGCAATGCCAACGGCGGCCCGCCGGTCGTCGATGCGGCGCTGATCGGAACGTGGTTTAACGAGACCACGCGGGAGGGGTTGGAGTTTACGGCGAGCGGTGAGCTGGGCTATCTCGATGTGGGGCCGCAGGGAGAGTTGCGGCGGATGCCGGGGCCGGGCTATCGCGGGATGACGCAGCAGATCACGAGTGCGACGGCGGGGATCCTTACGACCGAGGCGGAGCGGCGGCTGCGGATTTTGCTGGACGAGCGGCGGACGGTGGACCTGGGCGGCAGCTTTCAGACGCGTGATGAGTATGTGATCGGGGATGGGGGAGCGAGCCTGACGATCCTGACCGAGCTGTATGGTGCGGATGACGGCGTCGCGCGTGATGTCTTCTATCGCCGGGCCGTGTTGGGGGAGATTGTGTCGGCGGCGCATGACATCTCGATCGATTTGGCCGGTGGTGGTTCGACGGCGGATGCGCAGAGCGTTTCGGTCGATGGCGAGGGACGGTTGGTTGTTTACGCCGAGGCGTTTTCGGTGAACACGATTCAGATTGTCGTCACGAATGCGGTGGGGACATATCCGTTGACGGCGGGCGGGGCGGATCGTGTGCGGCTGTTGCAGCAGGTGAACACGCGGCTGCTGGCGGGCTTCGAGACGATCGCGGGCGAAATCGTTGTGACAGAGGTTACGCCGACGGAGACGGCGGGCACGATCAATGCGACGGTTCGCAATACGGCTGATCGAACCGATGTGCGATCGCTGAGCGGGAGCTTTCGGGTGAGGCGATAAAGGGCGGTCGCGGACGCGAAGTCAACGCGGCGGGCGGTCTCGTCTCCGAGAACCGCCCGCCGACTTTCATTTATTTAGGACCGTGTCGCGGTCGCTGATCAGCGGCGACGCAGGGTGCAGGCGAGGCCGAGGGCGGCGAGGCCGATGAACGAACCCGGCTCGGGGGTGATGGTGATGGATTCGTAGCTGTAAGCGGCGCCGGGGTTGCCGAAGCGGCCGATGGTCCAGTTGAAGCTGCTGAGATTCTCGGTGCCATAGGCGCCGAGGGCGTCGAGAATGTCGAGCGACGGGAGCGGCGTGCCGTCGTTGAAGGTGCGAAGGAAATCGAGCTCGTGGTCGGGGGCAAGGCCGGGGATGTTGACGGTGATCGGCACCGGAAATTCGATGTTGCTGGAGATGAGGAATCCATCGACGGCGGGGTCGTTGTTTCGCAGGACGAAGTAGGCCGCGCCGGCGGGCTGGGGGTTGCGGATCGGGACGTTGACGCCGGCGACGTTCATGGCCCAGCTCGACAGCAGGATCGGATAGCCGCGGGTGGGGAAGTTGGGGCTGTCGACGAAATTGGTGGAGTCGACGTCGAAGGCCATGGTGACGGGGGCGCCGGGGGTCACCCCGGCCATGCCGCCACCGATGACGTTGAAATCGACCGTGCCGGCGACTTGCACGCGGATGATGTCGGCGGAGGCGGCGGCGGCCCCGAGGGCAGCGCTCAGGATGCCACAGGCGATGCGGCGAAACGGCGTGGACATGTCCTCTCTCCTGGTTCAGAAATGCGGCGGGCAGTCGCTCGTGTTTTTGAGCTAACTGGCTGCCGAGTTCACTATAGCGGAAAGGGGTGGTCAGATTCTGGCGGAGGAGCGAATGATTGCGGGCCGTCCGCTTTGGGGGGAGGCGACGGCCGCGGGGGCGGGGCGAAGAGTTTGACGCTCTTGGCGGCCTGATCTACTATTTGAGCCTGTCCGACCGTTTGGCCGAACCAAACGAGCGCCGCCCCCATCGTCTAGAGGCCTAGGACACCGGCTTTTCAAGCCGAGAACCGGGGTTCGAATCCCCGTGGGGGCGTTGCACCTTCTCGCCGCTGGCTGACGAGCCGATTTCCTCTTACTCTCATTCGCTTTGATATCCGAAGGCCGATTCGCGCCTGGCGCTGGGAATCGCATCATGTTGACTGTTCGTCGCGTATTTCTCTCGATTTCTGCTGGTTTGGCTCTGTGGGGCGGCGGCTGTGTGAGCAGCACCGGGGCGTTTACCAATGTTGACTATCGCCTGGGTCCCCGGCCCGAGGACGGCACGCCGGCGGTTTTGTTTTTGTCTGATTTTCGCGTGCGCGGGGTGAAGAGCGAGCAGGTGAAGCTCGAAGTGACGCTGTTGGACAAGCGCGGCACGCCGCTGGGGGCGGCCGGCTCGCGCTATCGAAACAGCTCGGGCGACATTGCAGCGGGCAAGACGCTGCCGATTTTCAGCGGGAGCGGGAATTACGAGCGGGTGATGGTGAGCCTGCCGATTGAGGAGCTGCGCGGGGTGGGGCGATCGCGGCCGGAGACGGCGCGGTTCAGTGTTTATGACATCATGGGGAATAAGCTGCTGAGCGAAGACCTGACTGTGCAGCTTCGCGGGGCGGATTTGCGGCGAATGCTTGAGGAGCATGGGTCGGGCGGGGGTGAATTTGCGGAGGGGCCGCCGGCGGACGGCCCGCCGGCAGACGCGACGGCAGAGGGCGATTCGGCGGTGGTCGGCAATCCGGTCGAGGCGCCGCCGGCGGCCGATCCTGCCCCGGCGCCCCCGCCACGCGAGACGCCGGATTACGCATTTGAGCGTCAACCGGAGCCGGCGGCGGTGCGCGCGGTTGAGGCGCCGGTTGAGGAACGCGTTGAGAGTACTCCGCCGCCGCAGGCCAATCCGACGGTCGCGGCGCCGGCGAGCGATGCGCCGCCGGGCGACATGGAAGAGACGTGGGGTTCGGATCAGCGTGTGCCGCTGGACGAGGTGGTGGAGACGGCGAAGCGGGGCGAGATGTGGATTCCGCCGTCTGATGAAGGTCGTCCGCCGCCGATGCCGCCGCCGCCGCCGGAGCCGGTGCAAGGTGAGTCGACGGTGACGTCGA
>JALHOX010000098.1:0-5430 GCA_022842805.1 Phycisphaerae bacterium
GACTTCCAGCTTCAGTTGTACGACGCGCCGACGCTCGGAAACGCCGTCGGCTCGCTCGCCAGCGTCAATGACTTCGCCGGCTTTGACGATGCCGGCGTGTTCACCCTGCAAAACCTGAACTTCGGCCCGACCGCCTTCGACGGCAACGAGCGATGGCTTGAAATTCGCGTCCGCGACGGCATGAGCATCGGTCTATACACCACACTGTTGCCGCGCCAGCCGATCACCGCGACGCCGCACGCGATCAAGTCTAAAGCAGCATTCGCGCTCGACGCGGCCGACGGGAATCCGGCCAACGCTGTCGTCACAGATAATGTCGGCAACGTCGGCATCGGTCGGGCCGCGCCGCTGGCGACGACGCACATGGCCAATTTCGATCTTGGAATCACCAGTGCCGCTCTCGAAAATGACGACTTAATCATTGAATCGCAAGACGCCACCCTTGGGCTCTATAGCGAAGGTTCGGGGACATGGTCTTCCGCGATCGCCCTGAAAGAACTCATCGCCGGGGCGCTGGTCGACACGTGGGGCATCGTGCGCCGCTCTTCCATCGCCAGCAATCCATCGAGCCTGCACTTTACTTACGGCCCGAGCGACAACTATGCCTCCAATCCCGCGGCAATGGTGATCACCGCCGCCGGCGAGGTGGGCATCGGCACCGCGACGCCGACGGAAGAGTTGCAAGTGTTCCGCAGCCAGGGCGGGCCGACGTCGATCCTCGTGAGCAATAACCAATTCTCCGCCACAGCGTCCGCCGAGTTGCATCTACACTCGGTCATCGCAGTTTCTCCTACCGTGGAATTGGCCGATGCGTCGTTGTCATTGCCTGGCGGACTGGCGGGCGGCGAGCTGACCATCGACAACGAGAATCGAGGCATATCGGTGACGTCTTCCGGCCTCTCCGTCTCTGGACCGGCGGGCGCAACGAGCCCCGATCTCGACGACGGCACCATCGTCGTCAACAACCTGTTTGGCGACAAGACGATCGAGTTGAGCGGCGGCATTGCAGGAACGGAGGATGGGCCCACCGGAATCCCCGGGCCCGAGGCCGGGGCCGGACGGATCGCCTTGTTTCGCGTTGACGGCACTCCGATGCTCTGGATCGAAGGCGAGACCGGGACACTTCGGTTTCTGAACGTCAACCGCACGCGCATCGTCCCGCCCGCCGCGTTCGTCTGTTCCGGCTCGGCCGAGCTCTGTCTGGACTGGTCCGTCTCGAACAACGTGGCGACCTCGGTCTGCGTCGTCGGCGGCCCGGCCGAGACGCGTGACGCCGAGGCGCAGGCGATGGTCGATCTTCCGCTCGGCGCAACCGTCACCGGCATGACGGCCGTACTCGACGACAATGACGGAAACAACAACATCACCGTGCGATTGCGCCGCGTCGACGGCGCCGGCGTATCGAGCGTGATGGCTTCGGTCGCCACCTCGGGGGCCGGCGGCGCAGTCACGCTGACCGACTCAAGCATCGCCGATCCGGTAATTGACCGTAGTTTCATGTATTACGTCACGTTCCACGCCGGCGGCATCACGCTGCCCACCGACGATCTCCAACTGTCCGCGGTTCGCATCAACTACACCGTCGGCAGCTTTGACCCGCGCGGAAGCTAGCCCAGCGCCTGGAAGATCAGGCGGAGTCATGTAATGTCGCTTCCGTTTCGGCAGTGCGAGCATGCCCTGATCAAATTTGTCGCCGCGGAAGGCATCAACTCGCACAGGAGCTTTGCAATGTACAGACCGGCTGCGATTTTCGTGACGTTGGCGATCCTTCCGACGAGCGCTTTTTCAAATGCGTTTATTGAGCGCATCCAGGCGCGGGCGATCGCAGCCTGCGGGTCAGCCCCCGAGTATCCAAGGGTTGATCGCTATATCGAAGCGTTTGATCCGCCGACATTTGAATGGAACGGCTCGAACTCCGGCAATGGCGCCTCCGCATCCGCCAGCGTCCGCTACGACATGACCAATACGGCCGACGTTCTTCGCCGCGAAATCAGCATCAGCGCCAGCAGTGCCGGTAGCGCGAGTGCGTCGATCATTGTGGATATCGCGATCAGTGGCGAAACCAGCTTTACCGCGACCGTGATTCGAAACGCCCGTGAGCATCCCGCCGGCGGCTGCGTCGGAGCGGGAACCGGAACTGCATCGGTCAGATTGGTAGAAGATGACCTCTATCATTGGTATCCTCGCAGTGATGGGACATGGCCGACCTCCGGCACGCTCCCGTTCGGGGAGTATCGGTTGTATGTCAACACGCAGAGCGCTGCTGATTGCTCCGTCGTGCTTCGCTTCGACATGCCGCCGCTAGCGCGTGGTGCATGCTGTTACTTCGACGGATCGTGTCAGACCGGGATCACAACATACGATTGCCAGGCGCGGGGGCGTTGGTACCCAAATCGCGGCTGCGAAGCCTGTCAGCCAGAACCGGTCTGCGAAGAGAGCATCTGGGATGGCCCCGACGGCGGCTTGTTCACCGCCGCCCAGAATTGGACCAGCGACCACGTCCCCACCACCGCCGACCAACCCTGCGACACCGCGCGATTCATCGGCAACGGCCCCCATTCGGTTCAGTTCGGCGGCGCCCACGCATCTCGCATGGAGGTTCAGGACGGGCTTGTCGACGCAGCCGGCGAAGCCCGGTTCGACATCGACGATGAGGACGACCCCGCGTTGCAGGTGAGCGGCGGCGGTACGCTTCGATTCCGCGACGGAACGCTGCGCGCTACGCATGTGGGAATCGGCGGCCCCGCGGCGGAGACCGGACTGCTTCATCTGCTGCCAGGCGCTGGAAACACCCTGCTCCAGGCGGATCGCGAGATCTGGGTCGGCGACAGCGGTCCTGGCGAATTGATCGTCGACGGTGCGCACGCCAGCGGCGAAACGACCATCGGCTTTCGCGGTCCCGGAAGCGTCACCGTCACCGGGGTGGCCGGGCTCCTCGACATGGGGACATTGGGGGTGGTGGGCGACGAAGACTGCGGCACGCTCAAGGTCGAGGGCGGCGCGCGCGTGAACGCCGGCCTGCTTGCCGTCGGAAGGGCCGTATCCGAAGAATTGAACTTCCCTGGCGAAACCTGCGGCGAAATAACGCTGATCGGACCGCCCGCCCAGACGTGGAGCCTGGAGGCGCGCGACGGCTGCGGGCTCGGCGTCGGCGGTCGAGCGCGGCTTCGCATCCAGGACGGAGCGCGAGTCTCCCTCGCTCGCCTGGATGCGGCGCGCGAAGACGGCGGCGGCGCTTCCATCGAGATCGCCGGCGACGGCAGCGAGGTCACGACGACCGCGGCCATCTTGGGCGGGCCTGGCGAAGCCTTGCTTGAGGTGCAACGCGGCGGCCGCTTCGAGACCCTCGACGGCCTGACAATCAATGGCCGCGCATTCATTGACACTCCTGCGGAATCGACGGAAGGACTCACACCGTCGGAGCTGGTCAACCAACTCGGCCATCTGCGCGTCGGCGATGAGGCGAAGGGCGAACTCTTCGTCTCCGCCGGGGGAAGCGCCGCGACCGAACTTCTGACCATCGGCAGCGGGGTCGACGTTGCCGGCCTCGTCAGCGTCGATCGGGAAAATCACGAGCAGTGGGAAGCGGTGCTAAAGGTCGCCGGCATGACACGCGTCAACGGCGATCTTTGCGACGCCGGTCGACCGGGCGGCCTCGAAGTCGTTCGCGGCGGCTTCTTCGAAACCAAGGAATTGCGCATCGGCGACCTGGACCTCGCCACGCGCTGCGCGCAAGTGCGCGTGGGTTCGTTCGCGGCCGATCCCGACGCGGCAACTTCGATCCTCTCCGTGACCGAAGGTCTGACGACCGTCGGCGGAAGCCATTGGGGTTTTCTCGATCTGCGCGAAGGCGCCTACGTCAGCATTCGCGGCCTGCTCATCGGCGAGTCGGCGTCGAGCGCCGTGACGCTTCAGGGGGCGCGAGGCCCGCTCGCAAATCGGCCGATTCTGAGCGTTCTCTCCGGCGGCGTGGACATCGGGCGCAGCGCCGAAGGCCGCCTCGAAGTGCTGGACGGCGGGAGCGCGAACATCATTGGCGGCCTGCGGATCGGCGGCGGCCACAAGCCCTTCATCTCGGATGATCCGACTTCGATGACGGTCCGCGTTCTCGTGGCTGGCACGCGCGGCTCGAGCGACGACGCGCGGAGCGAACTTCGAGTCTCCGACGGCAACACGGAGGTCGGCGCCCTCGGTCCGGGGGCATTGGTCGCCACGGAGGGTGGAAGTCTCGATCTCAGGTCGTTATCCATCGGCGGGAGGGAAATCGGCGCGGTCGGCGCAGTTCAAATCGCCAACGCCTCGGTGCTGAGCACCGCCGGCGAGGTGCGTATCGGCGGCTCCGCTGAAGATGCGACCGGCTTCATGGAAGTTGCGGGAGCATCGTCGTGGTCCGGCGGGGCCGACGTGACGGTGGGCGGTGTGGCCCGCGGAAAGCTAGTGGTTTGCGATTCAGAATTGTTGCTGGCGGCTTCGTTGATCGTGACCGGTTCCGGCGAACTTGAGGTCGGCGCAGGCACATTGATTGCAGTCGCCAACGAGGTTTTTCTGCAGGGATCGCTCGTCTCGCTCTGTCTTTCGCCGATACCCCCGCCGTCTCCGCGCGGGCCTGTGATCGTGAAGTCGCAGCCGCTATCCGCCATGCGCGACCGAATTCGTATCGACGGCGCTTTGCGGGTTGGCCCGGAAGCGAGGATCGTGCTGGCCGTCCGCGGCGATCAGGAGGGCGAATATGACGTATTGGAGGTTAGTGGCGACGCCGCGCTCGACGGAGAACTCGTCTTTCGCGTGCCGGACGACTTCAATCCCGGTGCGAACGGCGCGCTTCGGCCCATTCGAGTCGCGGGAAATACGTCGGGCAACTTCACAAAAGTGACGGTCGAGGCGAGCCGAGACGGATTGGGCGTACGAACGGTGGCGGGGCCGGAAGGGATTGAATTTCGAATCACGGCCCCCGCGATCCCGACTCCAAAACCGTCGGGTGGGTTTTGCGGGCTACCGATGGCGCTCGCACTCGGGGCGGTTTGGGCGCTGTGCCGAAAACGCGGCATCTAGTCGCGATCGGACTGGCCACAGGCAATAACATCGACCTCGGCAGATTTGTCAGAGTCGATCTCATCATTCTCGCGCCGCCGAAATGAACCGCACCGGCGCGGACCTCTCCCGCCCGCCGAATCGCCATCGTGCGCGGCCGCGCTAGCTCGCCCATGTCGCGCCGGTGCGGATGAACTGGGCCACGCCGCCGGCGGAGACGTTTGGCAACTCCTTCGGGGGGCCGGCTTGTCGTGAAGCTTTGCAGGCGTGCCCGTATATTGTGCTGATTCGGCCGCGACTCCTCGTCGGCGACGAGCCGAATCGACCTTTTTTCGTTGAGAAACCGCAATGTCCGCCTCTGCTCACACGCCCGCCGCTCCCAGCGCCCGCCGCTCACCC
>JALHOX010000098.1:5440-11802 GCA_022842805.1 Phycisphaerae bacterium
CCGGTCTCGATCTTTGACAGCAGCGCCTCCGCGAGTCGCGCCGCGGCGCTCGAGATCGCGACGCTCATCCGCGCCCAGGCCGCGAAGGGCCAGAAGGCCGTCCTCGGCCTCGCCACCGGCTCTACGCCGACCGGCGTTTATGACGAACTGGTGCGCATGCACCGCGAAGAGAAGCTCTCCTTCGCCAATGTCGTCACCTTTAATCTCGACGAATACTTCCCCATGCCGCCCGACGCCTTTCAAAGCTATCGGCGGTTCATGAATGAGCATCTCTTCGATCTGGTCGACATCCCCAAGAACCAGACGCACGTGCCCGACGGCACCGTCGCATCGGACAAGCTGACGCAGGCCTGCGCCGACTACGAGCAGCGCATCAAAGAGGCCGGCGGAATCCAACTCCAACTGCTCGGCATCGGCCGCACCGGCCACATCGGCTTCAATGAGCCCGGCTCGCCCCGCGCCAGCCGCACGCGCCTGATCACGCTCGACAAAGTGACGCGGCTCGACGCCGCCAGCGATTTCTTCGGCGAGTGGAACGTGCCCAAGCAGGCCGTGACGATGGGCGTCGGCACGATCCTCGACGCGAAGCGCGTGCTGCTGCTGGCCTTTGGCGAAGGCAAGGCCAAGATCATTCGCGAAGCGCTCGAGGGCGAGGTGACGCAGAGCATCGCCGCCAGCTTTTTGCAGGAACACCCGGCCGCGACCTTCCTGCTCGATTCCGCCGCCGCCAGCGAGCTGACGCCGGTGAAGACGCCGTGGCTGCTCGGGCCGCTGGCGGAGTTCGGCCTGCAGTGGGACGACGCGACGACCAAGCGGGCGGTGATGTGGCTTGCGGACAAGGTCCGCAAGCCGATCCTGAAGCTCGTGGGCGAGGACTACAACGAGCACGGCCTGCAGGAGCTGCTGAGTGCCCGCGGCTCGGCCTACAACGTCAACATCACCGTCTTCAAGCAACTGCAAAACACGATTACCGGCTGGCCCGGCGGGAAGAAGGACCGACCGAGGCTCGACGGCTCGGCGGATCCCTTCCCGAAGCGGATCGTGGTCTTCAGCCCGCACCCCGACGACGACGTGATCTCGATGGGCGGCACGTTCATCCGCCTCTGCGATCAGGGCCACGATGTGCATGTTGCCTATCAGACCTCGGGCAACATCGCGGTGTGGGACGAGGAGGCGCTGCGGCACTGCGATTTTGTGAGCGAGTTCGCCCGCGCTTTTGAGATCAAGAGCGACAAAGTCGACGGGCTGATCGCCGAGGTGCAGCGCTTCATCGGCTCGAAGGCCGCGGGCGCGATCGACATCGCGGCGCTGCAGACGATCAAGGGACTCATCCGCCGCACCGAGGCCCGCGCCGCCGCCCGCTACTCGGGCGTGAAGCCGAGCAACATTCACTTCCTCGACATGCCCTTTTACGAAACCGGCCGCGTCCGTAAGAAGCCGCTGGGCGAGGAAGACATCGCGATCATCGTGAAGCTGCTCGAGACGGTGAAGCCGCATCAGATTTACGCGGCGGGCGACCTGAGCGACCCGCACGGCACCCACCGCGTCTGCCTGGCGGCGATCGAGCAGGCCGTGCTGCGGCTTCGCGAAAAGCAGGCCTGGATTCGCGAGTGCGCGGTGTGGTATTACCGCGGCGCGTGGCAGGAATGGGAGCCGCACGAAATCGAAATGGCCGTCCCGCTCAGCCCCGACGAGGTGGAGCGCAAGCGGATGGCGATCTTCAAACACGAATCGCAGAAGGACAAAGCGCTCTTCCCCGGTCCATGGGACATGCGCGAATTCTGGAAGCGCGCTGAAGACCGCAATCGCGAGACCGCCGCGAAGTACGACCGCCTCGGCTTGCCGGAGTATGAGGCGATCGAGGCCTTCGTCCGCTGGGATCCGGCCAAGGGCGCGGCCCATGCCGGCAAGGCGGCAAGAGTCGAGCCGCTGCGGCGGATTGGGCCGGGTGCGGCGAAGTAGCTTGGTGGCATGTTGTTGATGCACCCAGCGTCAGCATGCGATGGGTGAGCCGGCGCGAACATCAAGTCGGCGCCGAGTGTCACGTTCGCGCGTTGCGCCCTTGAAGCTGGAGAAAGTCCGGCTGAAGCCGGCTGGAACTATCGCGCGAAATAATCGTTGGGGGGCGCTGCGAACCACCAGGCGAAGCGGGTGGCAAACACCGGTCGGCTGAAGCCGACTCTCGTGCGCGGCGGACCTGAAGTCGTTTTTCTTGCGCCACGAAAATGGTTTTTCGCCAGCCTTGGCCGCTCTGCCGCCGACCTGCGCGAAAAAATCGGCGGCATTTCGGTATCGCATCTGAGGTATGATGACTCGTGTCGGCGGGGACACGGGAGCAGTGCATGCACGTCGAGCGTCTCGCGGTTCGTTACATCGTCGCCGGTACAGCAACGCTGATCTGTCTCGCGTTACTGTCACCCCCTGCTCTCGGTCAATCCGACAACTGCGTCGACGCCACCCGCGTCGCGCCGGGCACTTACTTTGGTTCCACCGCCGGCGCGAACGCCGACGGGTTGGTCGGCTGTGTCAGCAATTCCGCGAGTCCCGACGTTTGGTTCGTATACACCGCGACCAGCGACTGCAGCCTCCGGCTCACCACCTGTGGAAGCGAGTGGGACACCGTGCTCTCGCTGCACAGCGGATGCCCGGGCATGGCGGCGAATCAGCTCAACTGCAATGACGATGCCTGCGGCTATCAATCGATCATCGTCACGCCGGTGACCGCCGGCAATTCGTACTACATCCGCATCGGGGGCTGGCTGGGCGCGAACGGCCCGTTTCAACTGAACGTTTCCTGCGACGTGCCCCAGCCGCCGACCGGGGCCGATGTGCTCGTCGGCGAGCTGAGCTCCATGGTGCAGTTCGGCCGCGTCGGCGACACCGTCGGTTGCGCGATCGACAGCCCGCTTTGCAACGCCGGCGACGCCCCATTTGACTGGTACCCCAACCCCGACCCGCGCCACCCCTTCATGATCTTCAACATGTACCGATTCAAGGCCGGTCGCTTTGAGCAGATCGGCGGCTCCTGGGTCAAGCACGGCTGGTCCGCGTCGCAGGACAACGCGTGCGGCCTCGGATGTCAGCCGAACCCGAACAATCTGCGACTGGGCGTGGGCTGCTCCGACATCTACTCCGCCGCCGCCAACGCAGGACAAACCACACTTGGTCCGCGGCACGAAATCGATCCCCTCAACGGTTCATTCAACTTCGCCGGCTCGCATTTCGATACTCAGCCCGGCGGCCACACGCCGATCTCTCACCGGCTGCAGCTGCGCGACGCGGACATCGACCCGGCCCAGAACGCCGGCGCGACCTACTTTGGCGAAGTCTTCATCACCGGTCACGACGATTACGACCACATGAACAGCATCGCCCGCGAGCCGGTGACGATCTCCGGCGCGCCCGGCGGAACCTGGACCTTCAACATGAGCGGCTCGGGCACGCTGCTCGGCCCGGCCATCGAATCGTGGCCCGGCGCCACCCGGACCACGATCCACGCCGACCCCGACGACATCGGCCAATGCATCCTCGGCGTCACGGTCAACAATAACGGCGACGGCACGTGGCACTACGAATACGGCCTGTACAACCACGATTTGTCGCGTGCGATTCGCTCGTTCTCGATTCCGGTGCCGATGAACGCCGGCGTGAGCAACATCGGCTTCTCCGCCGTTCGATCGCACGACGAGCCCTTCAGCAACGATCCGTGGACCGCCACGCACGCGGGCGGCGTTCTCCGCTGGAGCACGAGCCCGTGGGGCAGCATCCCAACCGGCAATCCGCTGCGCTGGGGCACGCTCTACAACTTCCGCTTCGACGCCGCTGCGCCGCCCTCCACGGTCACCGCGGCGCTCGATCTCTGGCAGCCCGGCGACCCGGCCCAACTCAACGGCCAGACTCAGGGACCCGTTCCGCTGGGGATTCCGGGAGATCTGAACTGCGACGGACTCGTCACGGTCGGCGACATCGCGGGCTTTGTGCTCGCACTCACAAACCCGGCGCAATACGCGATCGAATTTCCGAGCTGCGACATCAATCGCGCGGACGTAAACGGCGACAGCGTCGTTTCGGTTGGCGATATCGGCCCGTTCGTCGGGCTGTTGACCGGGCGCTGACGCGCTTTTTGTTGAGGCGGGCCGCGCCCATGATCGGTCGCATGAGCGCGGCGGCCGTGCGGGCTGCTAACGCTCCACGACCAACAGCCGATTCGGCGCGATCAATTCCATGCTGTCGATCGTACGACTCGCCGCTCGCGCCCCACTGACCAATTCCGAGGCCTTGTCGAACACGAACACGACATTGCCGTTCGAGTCGGCGACGTAGAGCCGATCCTCAGAATCAGTCGTCGCGAACGATGGCTTCGGGGACACGTCCACATCGGTGATCGACAGAGCCACATCGGGCGTCGCGGCGCCGTCGAGCGATTTCGCCGCGGTGAAGAGCAGCACCTGCCCGAGATCTCGCACGCCGACCCACAGCCGATCCTGCGCATCGATGTCGATGCCGATCGTGTTGTCGAAGCCCGCGGTGGAAATCACGCGATCGGGCGTCACATCGCCTTGCAGCGCCGCCGGGTTGTCGAAAGCGAGGATGTCGGACGTGCCGCCGCGCGCGTCGACCACATAGAGCGACCCATTTGCAAAGCGAATCTGCTCGGCGCTGAACAGCGGCAGGTCTACGCGAAAGGTGCGCACAGGCGCGATGTCGCCGTTGAACAGCTCCGGCGAAGCAATGTCGAAGACCAGTAGCTCGCCCACGGGGTTGGAGAGATAAAGCAATTCGTTTTCGCGATCGATCGCGATTCCGCTCGGGTTGTTGGCGATCAGCGTCGCATCGCCGGAGACGACCCGATCGGGCAGGCGGCTGCCCGTCGCGGTCAGCGGGTTGTTGTAAATCGCGATCGAGCCGCCCTTCGCCCCGCTGATCAGGTAGAGCGCCCCGCGGCTATCCAGGGCGGCATCGCGCGGCTGGATCACCGTGCTATTGCTCGACATCAGCTCGAGCGTCGCGGGCAGACCCACGCCGCTCAGGCTCTGGGCGCTGTCGAAGCCGACGAAACCGGTGTTGGGCCCAAAAACGAACAGCGTCGTCTGCAGATCGGTTTCGTCGCCGTCGCTTGGCTGCTGCGCCGGTTGGCCCGGAAGCAGATCGCCGTCGGCGGGCGCAACCGGAGGAACGCAACCGCCTGCCATCATCGCCGCCACGAATGCCGTCCATCCGGCCAAAGTCATATAAAACCAGCGCATCGGATACCGTCCTCTCAGCGAAAGTCTTGATCGATTCAGCCTCGCGGCCGCTTGCCGCTGTCAGGCGCGTTTGCCCCCTTGCGTCGCGCATGAGCGGATGCGAGGGGGGTCGCTTTCAGACGCGGGGATTCCCCAAATTTCGCGCCAAATATCGCGGCGCGCGGCGGCCGGCCCACCAACCCGGTAAGCGTCGGGCAGCATCCATTCCGGGCATCGGCGTTATAACTGTGTGGGCCGGACGCGCGGACCGTCGGCGCATTACCCTCCCCCTGCCGCCGCGCGCTCACAGCCGTTGCATTGTTGCAGGGCAGGATCGTGCGACGAATCGCCACCCTTCGCCTCATCGCGCTCAGCACGGCGTGCATCGCCGGCGTGCCGGCTATTGCGCCCGCCCAGCAGCCGTCGGCCCCGCCCACTCCGGAGCGACGCCCACGCGTGATCATTCGCGACGCGCGCAGCAAAGCGGAAACGCGCGATGAGCAATATCCGCCGTACAAGCGCGAGGCCGGACCCTTTCCGGTGCGGACGGCGACGGTCGAGTGGCTCGACGGCGCTCGCGCCCGCGCGCTGCGGGTGAAGGCGTTTCGGCCGATCGGCGATCAGGCCGAGGCCCGGCGGCGGCCGCTGGTGTTGCTCTCGGCGGGGCTGGCGCAGACTCGCGACGACGGCGGATTTCTGGCCGAGCACTGGGCGAGCCATGGGTACATCACCTTGGTGGTCGAACACGAGGCGATCGCGCGAAACGATCCGCCGCGCGACGCGGCGCGGGCCGGCGGCTTCGACGATCGCCCGGAAGCGTGGCGTGCGATTCCGCTCGACCTGCGCTTCGCGCTCGATCAGGCACTGCGCGACCCCGCGCTCGCGACGCGCGTCGACCGCGAGCGCATCGGCGTATTTGGACAGGGCATGGGCGCTTTCGGAGCGCTGGCGGTCTGCGGCGTTTCGGTCGACTTTCCGCAACGACGCAACGAGGCCGCGGCGCGAGACGTCACGTTCCTCGATCCGCGCTTCCGGGCCCTAATCGTTGCCTCGCCGCCGTCGGAGGATGTCTGCGGGCTGGATCGGACGGCGTGGCAGACGTTGGCGACGCCGGCGCTGCATGTGGTCGGTACGGCG
>JALHOX010000099.1 GCA_022842805.1 Phycisphaerae bacterium
ACTGAAGCACAGACGGCCGCCGAGAAAGCTCGCAAAGATATTGAGATTGAAAGAGCTGCCCTGGCGAAGGAGAGAGAAAAGATCGCCGACCGGGTCGCCGAGCAGGTCGCGTTACAGCGGGCCGCCATCGAGCGCGACGCGGCCGAGAAGGCCAAGCAGAAGTACGACGAGAAGTTGGCCGAGCGTGATGCGGAAAAGGAAGAACTCGAAGAGGCGATGAAGGCAAAGGACAAGAAACTCGCCGAGGCTCAGCAAGCACAGAAGGATGCCATCCGTAAGCAGCGGGAACTTGACGAGAAGATGCGCGAACTGGACCTTGCGGCCGAGAAGAAGGCCGCGGAACTGGTCGCTCCCCAACTGGAGAAGGCGAAGAAGGATGCCGAGGAGGCCGCCCGGCTGCGCATCGCCGAAAAGGACAAGGTCATCGAAGCCCAGAAGGAACAGCTTGCGGAGGCTCAGCGAAAACTCGAACAGGGCTCCCAGCAGTTGCAGGGCGAAGTTCAGGAACTCGACCTGGAAAAGCGGCTCGCCGAAGCCTTTCGTCGTGACACGTTCGAGGAAGTTGCGAAGGGGCAACGCGGGGCGGATGTGCTGCACCGCGTGCTCAGCGAAACAGGCCATGACTGCGGTTCTATCTTGTGGGAGTCCAAACGCACCAAAAACTGGGACGGCAAGTGGCCGGACAAACTGAAACAGGACCAACGGGCGGCCAAGGCCGACCTCGCAGTGATCGTGACACAGGCAATGCCCCCGGGATTGGACACGTTCGCCCAGATCGAGGGGGTGTGGGTTACGACGCCCCCCCTCGCGGTCGCGCTCGCGGCAGCTCTCCGGCACGCCCTCACCGAGGCGGCGCTGGCCCGTCGCGCTACCGAGGGCCAGCAGGACAAGATGGCGATCCTCTACCAGTACCTGACCGGCCCGCAGTTCCGACAGCGTGTCGAAGCGATCAAGGAAGCCTTCACCGCGATGCAGGCCGACCTTATCACGGAGCGCACGGTCTACGAGCGACACTGGGCCAAGCGGCAGAAGCAGATCGACCGCGTGATGGCATCGACCGTCGGCATGTGGGGCGAACTCCAGGCGATCGCGGGGGCGTCGCTCCAGCAGATCGAGGGGTTGGAGATGAAGGCGCTCGGGACAAGCACTCAGGAAGGCGCGCAGTAAGTCATGCAAACACTCTCAAAGGTCTCAATCTACAACTTCAAGTCCTGCAAGACTCTTGAAGATGTCGAGTTCGCCGACTTCACGCCGCTGGTTGGCTACAACAACGCAGGCAAGTCGAACCTGCTGTCTGCGATCCAGTGGGTTCTGAAGAAGTCTTCGCTGCCAGAAGCCGCGTTCTTTGACCGCTCGAAGCCCGTGGCTGTGGAAGCGTGGATCAGCGGGATCTCCAAGGGGGTTCTCGAATCTGTAGGCGATACTCACAGGCCAAAGATCGAGCCCTTTGTCAAAGATGGCGTCATTCGGATACGACGCGAGCAGGCGACGCCAGGAGCATCGGCTACCGAGGTGAAGCTCAAGGTCCGCGACCCCAACAAACCCGAGGGAGATTCGAGCGCGTGGGAGAAGAATCCTTCCGGCATCGACAACGCGATCGCTGCGCTCTTTCCGGAGCCGATCTCGGTGGAAGCGATGGACGACGCCGGAAAAGACATTGGCAAGTTTGAAGCAGGCTCGACGATCGGCAAACTCATCGCCAAGCTGATGACTGCAATGAAGGACACGCAGGGCGAGAAGATCAGGAAAGAAGTTGAAAAGTTGCGGGCCCTCATCGAGGCTGACGGTGCCGAGCGAGCGCCGGAGTTCGTAGCGTTCGACAAACGAGCGAACGAGATCGTCACGGATTTCTTCCCTGGCGTGCAGGTCAAGGTGCATGTGCCGGCCCCTGAGTTCGCCGCCATGTTCAAGGCAGGCACGATCAAGGTCTACGAAAAGCATGGAGCCGGACCCGTTGATCCGAACGGACGCGATGTGTCGTCGCTTGGGCACGGCGCGCAGCGCGCCATTCAGATGGCGCTGATCCGGCAACTCGCGGAGTCGGCGGAAGCCAGTAAGGGCGGTCGGACGCTGCTCCTGATCGATGAACCCGAACTTTACATGCACCCGCAGGCCGTTGCGAAGGTGCGGAGTGCGCTCCGCAAACTCTCGACCGGGCCTTATCAGGTGATCTTCACGACTCATTCTCCGCTGATGATCGGGCGGGAAGAGCTTGGTGCGGTTCTCGTACTTTGCAAGACCGACGCGACCGGCACGACGAAGCGCAAGCGGCTTGCGCAGGCCATTACGGCATTGGAGGAAGAGGTCCAAGCACAACTTGACGAACTCTTTAGTGTGGAAGGCGCGGGCCAGATTCTCTTCTCTGACCGCGTGATTCTCGCGGAAGGAAAGACGGAGCGGGAGTTGGTTCCCGATCTGTTTGAAGCCCTGTACGGCGCTCCGCCCGCCGACCGCCGCATTGGTTTCGTAGCGCTGGATGGCTCCGGCAACACCGCCAAATGCCTGAAGGTCTTGGGTCGCATGGGCATCCCGACCCGAGCGATTGTGGACTTGGACTATGCGTTTAGACAGGCCGTGCGCTCAAAGCTCCTCCCCGAAAACGACCCCGACCTTGCCGCTTGCAAGGAACTTTGCCCAGAAATCGCAAAGACCCACCAAGTCACTCTCGGACCGGACGGATTCTTCAGCAAGGACAAGAAGCGGGAGTGCTTTGAAGCACTCGCGGCGGAAGCAAAGGCTCAGCAGCCCATCGCCTCATTGCACACGAAGCTCAAAGCCAAAGACATTTGGCTTTGGACGAAGGGCGCGATCGAGCCGCATGTGGGCCTTGCGTCGAAAGACTACAAGGCTTGGCACGCGATGCGAAAGGCTCTGCAACAGAGGAAGCTTGGTGCCGTCGCCGATACTACAGGGGTGGAAGCGTGCCTGCGGTGGCTGGCCGGTGAGTAATGCCTGTAGGATTGTGAGATTCGCTCGCTGGGCATTTGGATCGCCTCCTCTGCCCCTCCGTGGCAGGATCGAAAGAACGCGACCGCTTCCACGGGTTGCGCTGCGCTCCACCCGTGGCTACACCCCTGCGCCCCTTCGGCGCGAAATCAGGTGACCGCCTCTGTGCTCTCTGTGCCTCTGTGGTGAACTGCCTTTGGATTTCCCCGCGTAGCGGAGTCTCACGCCGCCACCGTCGCCGTCGTGACCTCCGACCACGGCCCCTTTTCGCCCCGCGTGTTCACCCAACGGCTCATGTAGACCGCCGTCTTGCCGCCGTCGCCCGCCTTGAACTCGGCGCGGAAACTCGGTTTGGTGGTCATGGTCAGAAACGTGGCCGCGGCGGGGTCGGTGGGCGCGGGCTGGCCCGCACTCACCGACTTTACCCACATATCAGTCCCGAGCCCGCCGGCTGGTTTGGCGCATTATGGCGAAGAACGCGCGAGGTCAGCATTCGCTGCATGAGTGTTGCGACGCCCATTGCGCCCGAATCGGTTTCGATTCGCGGTCGTGTTACTCGGGTGCGATCGGTCCGACCGCGAATTCACCGCAAGTATCAAGACGTGGTTCGGCGATCTGCGTGACCCGCCGGCCGACCGCGTTGTACGGCCCGCGTTCGATGAACACGATCAAGCCGACGGCTTGCACAACAGTCCGGCGCGGGACGCCCGAGGCCGACTCACGCACGAGGTCTTCGAGTCTGCCGAGTACGTCGAGGCAGCTATTGGCGTGAATTGTTCCAAGCCCCGAATGGCCCGTGTTCCAGGCCTTGAGCATTTCGAGCGCTTCGCCGCCGCGGACTTCGCCGATCACGATTCGGTCGGGCGCCAGCCGGAGCGTGCGCTGGACGAGGTCTCGTAGCGTGATCGGGTTTGGGGCGGGGCGGGTCAATAGCGGCACACAGTCCGGCGCGGAGCACCGCAACTCGCGCGTGTCCTCGAGGATGACGACTCGGTCGTTCACGAAGCACGGCTCGGCGAGGCACGCATTGGCAAAGGTGGTCTTCCCGGAGCCCGCTGCACCAGCGATCAGTACGTTTCGCCGCGCTTGAAGCGCCGTAGCGATCTGCCGCCGCTGCCCTTCTGTGATGACGCCGTCCGCGACCAATCGCGCCAAAGGATAGACCGTCGGTGCATGTTTGCGGATCGTGAAGGTCGGGCCCGTTACGACTGGCGGCAAGATTCCTTGAAAGCGCTCGCCGCTCTGAGGCAGGGCTCCCGCAACGAAGGGCTGCTCGTGGGAGACGGTTTCAGCCATCGCCGCGGCCATCAGGCGAATCACGGTCTCGGCCGCGTGCCCGTCCATCGTGCCGATTCGGCTGCGCCCGCCTGTGCGGCGGGCCTGCCACAACCCGCCGTCCGGGTTGGCCATGATTTCCACCACCTCGGGGTCGGCGAGCGCCCTGGCGACGGTCTCGCCCAACGCAAAGGTGAACGAGTCGCGTCGGCGCTGCGCCGATTGCCGATGAAAATCGATCCGCTCGTCGGTGTCAGGCGGCATCGCCCGCCTCCTCGTCGACGCGATGCACCGGATTGAGGTGCTCGTCGAGAATCGACGCACACTCACGGGCGTTGTTGGCGCAGTGTCGGGCGTAGCGCACAAAACGCTGCCGCCCCAATCGATTAGCCGCCTCTCGCTGCGACTCGGGCAGTTCGGGGGTGTGGTTGAGATAGATGCGGAAGGCGATGCCGACCATCTCTCGAATCAGGATGAGATCGCGCGTCAGCCGCTCGTCCAGTACAGCGATGCGGGTCAGGATGGAGCGCGTGGTTGTTTCCAGCGTGGTCTGCGGGTCCTGTTCGGGCGGCGGAATGAGCATCTGCTCCGCTGCTTCGGAGAGAACCACCGCGACGGGCTTACCGGTGCGGCGGCTTTGTTCCTCGGCTCGCCGTTTCAGTCGGTGCGAGATCCGAATGGTCTGCTGCAATTTGTGTTCTCGGGCACTCATAGGGCGTAGGGGTCCTCTTCTGGGTTGTTGGTGGTGTTAACGGTCATTTCCGGGGGCGCCGGGAATGAGCCGACATCGGGCGGCGGCGCCCACTCGTCGTCATCGGCGGCCGGCGTCAGGATTTGATCGCTTTGCAGCCGATGTCCGGCTGGACGGACGCCGCGCCAGTCGCTCGGAACACCCAGCCGTGCGTCGCACTGCGTGCGGTTAGGGATATCCAGCCAGCGGAATTGACTGGGCGCGGGGCGAACCCGATCGCGGAACTCGCGATCCGCAAAATAGCGCACCCGACCGGCCCGAATTGGCGGGCAGCCAGTTACGAAGACGAGCTGTTCATCGGGCGGCAATTCGCGAATATCGCCGGGCGGCATCAGCGGACGGACCTGTTCGGCGTGACTGACGCTGCCGGTATGACGGTCGAGCCAGTGCCGTTTGCGGCTGTAGCCCAGGCGATACTCGGTGGCGGTGCCGGCCAGTTGGCTGAGCTTCTGGGCCGTCAACGGGTCGGCGCTGGCGAAGGCGGTGAGCACGCGACAGTTGTCGGCGATGGTCTGGTGCGGCCCATAGATCTGGACCAGATCGAGCAATGACTGCACGACGAGCAGCGCCTTGATGCCGAAGCCAGCCATCTGCCGCAGGGCGACGTTCAGGAATTCCAGTCGCCCCAGGCTGGCGAACTCGTCCAGCAGCAGCAGCAAACGATGCTGCTTGCGGCGGCCGCGATTGTCGGTCGTCAGGTCTTCCAACAGGCTCTGGCAGATTTGCCGCAGCAGCAGACGAACGAGCGGTCGCAAGCGCGGGAGGTCGGAGGGCGGCGGTTGCAGATAGAGCGTGACCGGGCAATCGCCGGCCACCAGATCGCCAATGCAGAAGTCCGAAACAGCCGTGTTGCGCCGTATCAGATCATCGGCAAAGAGATTGAGCCAACTGGCCGCCGTAGCCCGCACGCCGGCCGCGAACTTCGGCGCTTGCGTTTGCAGCTCGCGCGCTATGCGGGCCACTTCCGGGTGCGGTTCGGGCTGGCCGGTCGCCGCGTCCAGACGATGGGGAACCTGCTGCATGTCGAGCAGCGTGGGGCCGATGTCGAGCAGCCGTTCGCGCACCACGGCCAGGTTCTTGCGGTCGTCGGGTTCGGTATAGAGCACGTGCAGGATGAGGCCGGTGAGGAGCTGCATGCCACTCAGATCCCAGATATCTCGATCTGCTCTTTGCCCGCTGGGGTCGGAGAGCGCCTCCACGATGACCTGAACGTCGCGCAGCTCGTTTTCGCCTCGGCGCACTTCCGCCAAGGGGTTGAATCGAGCCGAGTCGTTGCGGGTGGGGTCGAAGAAGAAGCAGTGGGAAAAGCGGCCTCGATAACCCGCGCTGGCCTCCCAGATCTCGCGTTTGACGTCGAGGATGACGGCGCTGTGGGTCCAATTCAGCGCCGTCGGGATCACAGTGCCGATGCCCTTGCCGGAGCGGGTGGCGCCGGTGCAAAGCTGATGCTCGGGTCCATCGAAGGTGAGCAGCCGCCCGGCGAAGCGGCCCACGACAACGCCAGACCGCGTGAGCAATCCGGCACGACGGATATCGGTGAGTCGAGCCCACTCATGAGAACCGAAGGGCGGCACCCGGTGGCCATCGCCGCCGGCTGCCAGCGAAAGCAGTCCGCCGATGGCTGCCGCGGCAGTAATGACGCCAACACCTTGTGCGAACACGCCGGCGTGCGTTTCACCATGCAGCCGATAGAGCTGAATTGCCGCCCAAGGCGGGAAGAACGTGAAGTCACCGATCCGCACCGCTGCGGAGCCCTCCGCCGCGCTGCCCAACCGCATGCCGATCCAGTGTGCGGCGGCGAGCACGCCGAGCGCCACGCAACTCGCGTAGAGAAGCACAGCGCGCATCATCGCTCCATCCCCGGGGACCGCCGGCTTCGTTCGGAATCGCGCTGCAATTTTGCGACGTTCGGCGCCAACCAACGCAGCGTCACCGCTTCGCCACGTTCCAGAGCCGGGGCGCGTCCAATGGGGGCGGCCAAAATGCTGCGATCGGACTCGATCAAGGCAAACGCTCCTTGGTGCAGGAAGGCGGTCCCGCGGTACTTGCCGCTGACACCCTGCCCGCTCTGCAGGAACCGAACGGCTTTGCCCCTCTCTTTCTGTCGCGCGGCGGCGAATTCACTCCGTTCTCGCTCCAGCAGCGATTCGATCGCGCGGGGTGCGAAGCGAATTTCCGTGCGCTCCTTGGCGTTGTGAATGAGCCGTGCAGCGCCGCTGGCCAGCAGCACCTCGGCCCGCGCCCAACGCGCTTCTGCCACTGCCGGCAGCGTGAGCACTCGCCGGTGTTCGCGCGTCATGGCATTGAACGTTTGATCCAGCCAGGTGTAGGCACGGGCGTGGATTTGTTCCTCCAACGAATGGGCGCTCAGGATGCGCAGATCGGCGGTGCGCAACCGTGACGCCGCGTACTCGCGCAGGGCCGATTCCGTGAACCGAAACACAGGATCGTCCAGTCTTTCGACGCCGGATTTGCGGTGCGTCGACCAGTGGCCGAGCCAGGCCGAGAACTTCTGGAGTCGCTGTTCAACTTGGACCGGCGAAAGCCGCGGTTCGTGTTCGCGCAGCCACTCGCGGTGTCCCGAGGGGGAGTAGGTCGTCTCGGCGCAGCGCGTAGAGACGGCCAGGATTTCCGTGACCATTTTCGCACGAAACAGATCGCGTTCGCCGACCGCGGCCAGACCGCCGACGCGCAGGTTGTCGTACTCGCTGGAGCGATGCACGCGGGCGTGGATGAAGCGCCCGCCCGACGTTTCCACCACCACGAAACGGCCTTCGCCGATTTCGTTCACGGGACCCTTGGCGAGCACCACGCCGGCGGCGATTTTCGGGGGCTGTGATCGGTCCTGTTGCGGCAGTGGTTCGACCCTGGCGGCGATGGAAGCCGCGACCTGCGCCGGCGCCGCTTCGAAAATCTGCCGGCGGATATCTGCGTGGCTTTCGAGTACGCGAAGTTCTGCTTGCAGGTTGGGCGTAAAGGTCCAACGCGCCGGCTGGGACCAGCGCCGCTGCGCTTCCACCGGCGTCGCCAGCCCCAGTTCGCGCAGGACTTGCAGGCGCTGCCGATAGAGGCTGGGTTGAAGGAGCATCGCCGGGTGGGAGGGCAGCGTCCGCAGATCGATGAAGCGCTCGTCGCCCTGAGCACGACTGGCCGCCATCAGCTTGCGATCCAGGCTCGTCCAGCGCGTCGCCTGGACCTCGGCCAGCAGGCTCTGGCGTGCATGATTCAGCGTTCGTTCGCCGAGTCGTTGGGTCGCGAGTTCCTCGGCCCGGGCACGCATCTGGTGGCTGATGTAGGCCCGGTCGATCCGCAACTCGCCGTCGTCCTCGGCGCGGCCGCGAATGATCAAATGCGCGTGCGGGTGAGCCGTGTTGTGGTGCACGACGGAGACCCATTCCAAACGCGTCTTCAGGTCGCGCTCCATCTGGGCGACAAACGCGCCGACGTACTCGCGGAAGTCGCCCAGATCGTGGCCGTTTTCCGGCGAGAGAATTACGCGGAAGTGATTTCGATCGTCGGCCCATTCGTGCAAGGCCGTCCGCGGGTCGACCTGTTCTTGCTCGCGGCCAAAGAACTGCGGATCGCGCTGCTCCAGACCGGCGCCCGGGCGCCCCAAATAGCGCGCGTGGCGGCGCAGCGCATCCCGCGCGGACTCTGGTGTGCGGTGTCGAACGACGGACACCTTCACCGTAACGCGCTGCGGGTGACGGACCGATTGACTCTCGGGCCGGCTTGCGGGAGCGCCAGAGTTGTTGGTCTGGATTCGCACCGCGTCGCGCGGAGCGGCACGGCCAAGTCTGCCAATGCGCTCCGATTCGAGCGCGTCTTTGCGGGAATCAGCCATGAGCCTCTCCGCAAGTCCTGATCGATGCGAGGGTTAGAGAGGCAGAGCGGCTGCGGACTCGAGGGCAGGCTTTGCAACCCGCAGAAAGCACGGTAGTTACGAGCTTGGAGAGGCTCGCCTTTATCTTGCCTTCCGCCAAAATCCCGCTGCCTAGTCTCAGGAATTCGAACATTGGTCGCGACGTTGCCTGTTTTGCGGGCGACCGGGTCGCGAGCCGGGCGGTTGCGCGTCGCGCGGCGCTTCGCGCATCCAGCGGGCTGATGAGCGCGGTGGTTATCACTGTCCAGGCGTAGCCGCGAACGAGAATTTGAAGGATCTTTTTCATCGTTTTCGGGCGTTTATCCGAGCCAGCCGGCACGCCTGGCTTGCGTCCTTACGACCCGTCGCGGTGCCGGGCGCGCATATGAGCTCGTGGCACCAAGGAAACGTTTGGAGCCCAGAAACCTGTCACGAAAGTGCGACGAAACTGTGGCGTGCGAATCGCGGTCGGCGGCAACTAATTCGTGCCGACCGTTCGAGCGCCGGCGGCCCGCGCGTTCGCGCCGAAGTTAATCAGGAGTGCGTCGACGTCGAGCGAGCCAGCCAATCACCGGACGCGCGCAATCAGCCGATTCCGGCGTCCTTCCAGACCCGCTGCACGAGCATGGGGCTGACACGCAAACTGCGTGCGACGATGCGCGTGCTGCAGGGCATTTTTCGGCGTCGGAGCTGCTGGGTGAGGGCGACGATCCGTGGGGATTGAATGTCGCGTTTCGTTCGACGTCGGCCGCTGCGCGATGCGTCGAACTGGAGGATCGAGATCCCGAATTCCGCGACGCGACTGCGCCAGCGCGCGACGGTATGAACATCGGTGCCCAGCGCTGTCGCGATTTGGCGATTGGTGTGCCCTTGCGCAGCCTGTAGCACGATGCGGGCGCGGCGGCCAACCCGACCGGCCGCGTGTCTAGTCAACCGTCTGAGCACGCCCTGCTCGTCCGCGGTGAGATGAATCGTCGGTGCCGCACGCATGGCTCGAACATGTCGAATTCTGCGCCGTCGCGCAAGGACTTCCTCGCCGCTTCTCGGGCGCTCCTTGACAGCTCACCCCCGGTCCGCCCCACGCCGTTCGCGCGTTGCTAGCTGCGGTCGAAACTCGGGCGGGGGAGCCGGCGGAGCGGAGATTGAACCGCGCTGGCATTAACGCGGGGCGGTCTGTTTACCATTCGAACATCTACGCTGTCGGCATGTGAGCCGTCGGCAACTCGCGGGCGAATACATGAAGCTGGCCGCCGGCGTCTAACGTGTAGATTTCGCGTGCCTCCAAAAGCTTGGCGCCGACGCGCTCGAAGTCGATCGACTCGCGCAAGACGGAGGGCAGTTGATACAGCTCATTGTAGAAGTAGCCAAAGTACGCCTCGGCGTATGCGCCGATTGAATGATGCGCACCGCCGTAGCACGTGTCGAGCAATCGGTGCGCTTCGTCGACCCGCCCGAGACCGCCCAGGTGCTCGACCAACACCGCGAAAATCTCACCGAATTTTGCGATTCCGCGGGCGGCCTCCGCCACCTGGCGCAAAACGTCGTCTTGTTCGGCTCTCAGCCCCTCGAACCCATCATATTCACGAATCGCCCAGCCGCTCGCCTCCGGTTGCTCCGAGCGCTGCAACATCGCCGAGATTTCCGCCTGCATCGCGTGTACGGGCTGATTTCCATCGATCCAGCAACCGTGCCGGACGCCGGCTTGTTCGTCCGTCAGCGACACAACGAAAAATCGCGGATGAAGCTTGCCCTGCTCAGTTGGTGCAGTGCGGGATTGTGTGGTTTGTTCAGCTTGTCTGATGTTCATGGTTACCCCCTCTTTTGTCAGTTTACCCCTGGATCGATTCGCAGCTTGCAGCGTTTGCCCGCGTCGAAAGGTAACGCTACCTTACAATACGGGTGTACCATAATTATCATGCATTATGCAACAGTAAATCGCAGCGGTCTCATGCGAGACGGCGGTTATCTGCGAGCGCCACGGAGTGTGTCCGCCGTGCGATGGACGGGGCGGCAGCTTCAGTTTGACAGTGGGGGCGGAGTGGCGTCGTTCCGGCAGAATTCGGCGATGCGCCGCCAGGAGTAATCGCCGTGGTGCGAAACGCGATCAGGCGGCGATCGGCTCGTCGGTGGTTTCGAGTTCAACGGTCGTGCGCAGCCGGGCATGCAGCGCCGATAGCACCTTGCCAGCGCGTTCCAACGTGATCCCGAAATACTCGTTGCGTTCGTCGCGCGAAACCTGCGACACATGCACGCCCAGCCGCTCGGCCAGCTCGCGCTGCGTCAGCCCTTGGGCGATGCGAAGTGCGATCAGCAGATGTCCCAGACCGCGCAGATTCTCCATCGGCTGGAACTCGCCCCGTCTGAGCCGCTCGTAGGAGTCCACTTCTTCCTGCAGTTGAAGGTGAAACGACTCCATTGGATCCATAGCGCGCTGGATCTGCTCCTCGTTGAGGCCGGTATCCCGCAGGCGGGCGCGATGCTCATTCAACCGCTGGCGCTCCGCATCAAGGCGTGCGACCGCTTCTTGGTATTCTGCTTCGTTCCGAATCATGTTCGTTCACCCTGTCGCATTTTGATGATGCCCCGCGGGCGTCCATCGCTGCGCGATCGTCTAAAGGCCGCCGGGAATTCCAGCTCGTGCCCGTACTCGTCGACAATGCCGCTGCTGCGCGAAAAGTCGTGCAGATGCGGATAAAGCTCGACGCGATAGCGGTGCCACATCGGAAGCTGCTGCTTCGGATAGCCGCGATACGGCCGCCGCGACTCTGCCGCCCAGGTCCAAATCTTATGTGGGTTCAATCGGTTCAAGCGCTCTTCCAGTGATCCGGTGGCCAGTTCCATCAGCCCGCAGACGAAATAGCCATCGATATCGTTGGGGTGGCTCTTGTCCTCGACGAATGACCCATCGACGAAGACCTCGGTCACGCCAACCGCCCACAACTCGTTCGTCAGGATCTCCAGGTTGTC
>JALHOX010000100.1 GCA_022842805.1 Phycisphaerae bacterium
CGTCTTCAATCCCCCAAAAGGCAACTGCCTTAGCGCAACATCGCGATCGCCATCACCGCCATCGCCACCCCCAAAACCGCCGCCGCCGCCAGTCGCCGCCCCGCAACCGGTTTCACCGTCTCCTTGCGGCCCGTGTCGCCGGCCCGAACCACGGGGCCATCTGCCCCCGCCTCGGGCCGCAGCAGCACATCAATCCCGCCAAACTGCACTTGCGCGATGATGAGCTGCGTCTCAAAGTCGCTCAGCCCCAGCTCGCGCGCCACCTCGATGATCTGCTGCCGCCGCGAGTAGCGCAGCAGCCCATCCTCCAGCGAGTCGGCGATCAGCCGCCGCAGCGCCCGATAGCGCACCTCGCCCGATTCGCCGCCGCCCCGCGCCCGCAGGAGCAATTCCTCGCGCAGCGCCGCCTGACGATCCGGGTCGCTCAGCGCCTGATACGCCCGATGCAGTTCGTCGAGCGCCGCGCCGGCGTCGAACGGCCCGATTTCGGCCGCCGCCGCATTCCCGGCTCCTCCGCCGCCCGCCGAGCGCAAAACTTGCAGCAGCGACTCCCGTCGCGCCGCAAAGCGCGCATCGATCTCGCCCTGCGAATAAACGCCCGGCGCCAAGCCAAGAATCGTGAAGTAATCGTG
This sequence comes from Phycisphaerae bacterium, assembly GCA_022842805.1. Classification (GTDB taxonomy): domain Bacteria; phylum Planctomycetota; class Phycisphaerae; order UBA1845; family Fen-1342; genus JALHOX01. The sequence goes on from JALHOX010000100.1 coordinate 633, forward strand.
CATCGTCAGCGGCGATGCTAACGACCCGCCCGCCCCGGCCGAACGCGATTTTGCCATTCCCGACGGAATTTCGAAAACTCGCCGCCTGTTCGAACCGATAACCCGTTCTTTCGGACCGCGACTGCTCCACTGCGATCGGCGCCGGATTTCGGCCGAGCGGTGCGGCGCGTTGTTTCCGGACTAAAATCGGGTGGATTCGCCCGATGCGCTGGTTAAACTCATTGGTCGATTCGCTGAGGTCGCCAACTCTTCCGGGCGACCGCCGTCCGCCTCTGTCGGACGTCTTCAGTTTCGAAGCCGCGCCGCCACGCGTGTATTAGGATTCAGCGGCTTGGTCACGATCGCTCAGGAGTCGCGAAGCATGTCCGCTTTTCGCGCCGCGCGCCGGCCAAAGCGCGCCTTCACGCTCATCGAACTGCTCGTCGTGGTCGCCATCATCGCGATCCTGATCTCGATTCTGCTACCCGCGCTGGCCGCCGCCCGAGAACAGGGGCGACGCGCGAAGTGTCTGAGCAATCTGCGACAGATCGGCGTCGCCTGGCATAACTATTTCTGCGACAACAACGATCAGTTCATGACGCCTGACGCGTCGGGTCCCGGCATCAGCCGTGCGCGGAATGCGCACTTCTTCTACGGCGGAAAAACCGGATTCGTCCAAACGAACGGGGCGCTGCCTCCCGGATTCGTGCTCAGTCCCCGTCCGCTGAATCGTTATGCCGGCGCAGATGCGCTGGCGCCGGAAATTGCTGCGTTGTTTCAATGCCCGTCCGACCGCGGTATTCGCGTGAATCCGCCCACGACTCCCACTGATATCGATCCGATTCGGCGCACAGCATTTGATCAGGTCGGCAATAGCTATCCGATGAATGTCGCGATTACGCAGAGGCTCTTTCCCCCGGGATCGACGCCGTCATTGGAACAGGCCCTCACGCCATTCCGGCTTAACGACATCCGTGTCAGGGATTCGATCTTTGTACTCGCGGGCGACTATCAAATGCTCTTCGCTCATTCGCGAGGCCACAACAACGCGCGCATCGGCGCGTGGCATGACAAGGTCGGCGGTCAGTTGAACTTGGTCTTTCTCGATGGGCATGCCGGCTGGACGCTGATCGAGGCGGAGAACCGACCTCCAAGTGTCACCGGATCGAGTTACCGCCGACAGACCGCCACATACTCGTTCCCCCGCACTTACTGGACCGCAGAAGACGAGGCACGCTTGCCGCCGCTATAGGCCGCGAGCGACTGCGCAGTTCGCATGCGCGCCGATGACGGAACGGCGCCCCGACCGAAGTCTGCGGCTCATAGGTCCGTCGCGAAGATTGTCCAAGAGGCTCGTGAGATGCGTCGTTCGCAACAGCCCGCCTTCACGCTCATCGAGCTGCTGGTCGTGGTCGCGATCATCGCGATTCTGATCTCGATTCTGATTCCAGCTCTCTCCGCCGCACGTGAGCAGGCTCGCCGGGCGAAGTGCGCTTCAAACCTCCATCAGATCGCGCTCGCGTGGCACGGCTACCTCGAAGCGAATAACGAGTCGTTCGTCACGCCCGCCGCCAACTGGCAGTGGTTCTACGGCGGAAAAGTGCAGATCGTGCTGAGCGTCGCCCAGGGCGGGCCGATGGCCATCATGAACCCGCGGCCAGTAAATCCCTTCATCGGCCTCGACCCCGACGGCAATCGGTCCGCGGGAGTATTCGAGTGCCCTTCGGATCGGGGCGGCTACAACCCGCTTGCCGGCCCGCCACCCGATTCACGCACATTCAACGGGCATAGGTTTTACGACTATTTCGGCAACAGCTATCGCACCAACAATGCCGTCGCGCCGCCGCGTTACAGCCCCGACCTGCCGGCGACCGAGCAGGCCCTATCACGCCAGCCAACGCTGCGCCTCAGCAACATCCGCATCCCGTGGGCGATGTTTATTCTGGTCGGTGATGCGCAGGCCTACTATGCACACGCTCGAAACTCCGTCAACACGGTTCGAGCGTACTGGCACGACAAAACCGGCGCCTCCTGCAACGTCGCCTTCCTCGACGGCCACGTGAAATACACCACCTTCGAGCTCGGCGAATCGCAGACCGGCAACTACAGCTTCGCCCGCGACTGGCTCCCGCCCGAAGACCCGGACGACGCCGGCAGCCCCTGACGAACCGCCGCAATCCCCGCCCGCCCCGGCGCGGCGTCAAGTGACAGGTGTCACGACTCGGATCCGCCCCAGCAAAGCGTGAAACGGCGACACGGCGATCCGACCACGATTTCGCACGTCCCCTTCTGCATTCTGCATTCTTCATTCTGCATTCTGCATGGCCCCCGCCGACTGGTCAGCGCCGCAACCCCTCGCTAAACTCCGCCCTCAATGCCGCGAGTGGGTTGTGTGCGGTCGCGCGGCGGAGTTTTCAGAGTTCATCAAGAGTTTGCGAGGTTGGTGGAATGTCGAAGCGATGGCTGGGTTTCGTCGGCCTGTGCGTCACGTTGAGCAGCATCGGCTGCGCCAATAATTCGTCCGTCTCCGGCGGTCAGACGCGCAGCGGCCGATTCTTCGGAGATCTCGGGATCCGCGGCAGCGAGAACAACTGGACCGTCGAAACCGGCTCCGAGCTGCGCCGCCTCTCCGTCTGGGGCGATGCCAACCGCATCACCGTTCAGTACGGCGCCCGCATCAGCAAGGTCGAGGTCTTCGGCAAGAACAACATCATCATGCTGCCGAAGTACCTGATCGTCCGCCATTCGGTGATCGGCGGAAACAACCAGTTCCTCGACACGCCGCGCGACCAGTACAGCGGCTATCAGGGCTACTACAGCTACCGCTACGGCCAACAGCCCGCCGGCCCTGTCATGACCGAATCGACCATGCCCGCCCCGAGCTATGAGCCGGCCCCCGCCCCGACGAGCACCGTCCCCGCCGAAGGCGGCGGAATGGTCCCCGTCGGTTCGCGCTAATCCCCGCCCGATCGACGCCGCCGGCTGGTTTATCGCCCGCGCGGCGTCGCGGCCACGTGCCGAAATCGCCTCCACCGCTTCATCGGGATGATTGATACGTCGCCGCGCCGGCACGGCGCGGCGAAATCATCCGCTCGTCCGCGCCAAACTCCAACGGAATCCCCCGATTCACGAAAACGCCGGCCGCTGCGGCGCCCGCATTGCGTCGCGCAAACGTGTTTCACGTGAAACAGCTTTCCCCCCGGACCGACTCGTCTTCTAAATCGGCCGCCTCCCCGATTAACCCTCAGCGTCGGCGCGGCCCCAGCCCAAAGCCGCGCACCGCCCGCATGTATCGGGTTCAGATATCGTCTTCGTCCGATTCCAGCGTTCGCTGCCACTCGACGTGTTCGAGGTACTCGCTGGTGCCCCGCGCCACGCAGGTCAGCGGATCATCCACGACCTTCACGTCCAGGCCCGAGGCCTTTGCGATCACCGTGTCCAACCCGCGCAGCAGCGCACCGCCGCCCGCCAGGTGAATGCCGTTGTCGACCAGGTCCGCCGACAGTTCCGGCTCCAGCTTGTCCAGCGTGCGCAGCACCGAGTCGATGATGTGCCCGATCGGCTCTTTGAGCGCTTCGCGCACTTCCTCGCTCTTGATGATCGCCTTACGCGGCAGGCTCGAGATCATGTCGCGGCCCTTGACCTCGATCGTCGTCTCTTGCGCCAATGGCGACGCACTGCCGATGTGAATCTTCACGTTCTCGGCCGATTGTGGGCCGATGAGCAGGTTGTATGTCCGCTTGAGGTAATTGATGATCGCCTCGTCCATGTCGTCGCCCGCGACGCGCAGACTCTCGCACGCCGCGATCGCGCCGAGGCTCATCACCGCCACTTCCGACGTGCCGCCGCCGATGTCGACGATCATCGACGCCGTCGGTTCATAGATCGGCAACCCCGCGCCGATGCCCGCCGCCAACGGCTCTTCGACCAGCATCACCTCGCGGGCGCCGGCCCGTTCGGCGGAGTTCAACACGGCGCGCTTTTCGACCGCAGTGATCCCCGAGGGCACCGCGATCACCACCCGCGGCGAGGCCAGCGAGCGATTGCCGTGCACCTTGCGAATGAAGTAGCTGAGCATCGCCTCGGTGATGTCGAAGTCGGCGATGACGCCGTCCTTGAGCGGGCGAATCGCGGCGATGGTGCCGGGAGTGCGCCCGAGCATTTCCTTGGCGACGAGGCCCACCGCGTTGCCGCCCTCGAGCACCTGGTTGGTGCCTTTGCGCACGGCGACGACCGACGGCTCATTGAGAACGATTCCCTCGCCCTTCACACACACGAGCGTGTTGCAGGTGCCGAGGTCGATCCCCATGTCGAGGCTGAAAAAACCCATCAAGCGACGAAAGATCATGGCGCCCCCAAGTGGTGCGCATGACGCACGTCAACGATGGAAAATCGGCATTTGCCGGAGCGATGTCGCACTGACGGCCACATCCTTGCGGCGTACAGGCCTGCGGCGTACGCGGGTAACGAAACGGGTCAACCGCCCCCGGGCGGGAGAAGCGTCCCAAAGAGCGTGACCGCTTTATACGCGACAAAGACCAAACTTACCAGCAGCATCAGAAATGCCGCCAGCAGCAGGCCGGTGTAGATGTCGTTGTCGGCCGGAGCCGACGAACCACGAACCGGCGAGGATCCGATCTTGGCCATGGTTGCACGCTTCCTCGGGAAACTGTCGGCTTAGCGACGGATGAACTGCACGCGGTCGCCGGCGCGAACCGCACCGACCAGCGTCGCCAGCTTTCCGCCGGCCTCGCGCGGGCGGACGGTGTCCAGCTCCAAATCGGCAAGATACTGATTTCCGCGGAACACCATCGCGATCATGCCGCGGGCCAGGCCCGAGCTTTCGCCGATGTTGATGCTGGCATAGTTGCCCGCCACGTCGATCACCTCGCCGCGGATGTTCGGCGTCGCCTGGACCGCCGACAGCGTCGCCACGCCGTCGGGCGTCTCAGCCGGCAGCGCGTCCGCAATCCGCGAACCGCCCGGACTCAGGCCGAAGTCACCCGCCAGCGGCGCCTCGCGCCCCACCTGACGCTCACGCAGATTGCGAAGCTCGTCTTCCTTGATGGTCAGCTCGGCGGTCAGTTCATAGGTCCGCTGCAGCAGTTGCTGGTTGCGGGTCTGAAGGTCGATGTTTTCGGTCAGGAGCGTCTGGCTCTGCTTGTCGAGCGCGGCGGCCTGACCGGTCGAGATGCTCGCCAGCTCTTCGAGCTTCTTGCGGCTGGCGTCGGCCGAGGCCACGTCCTTCTGCATCGTGCCCAACTGCGCCCGCAGCTCGGCCTGCTTGGCCTCCGCCTCGGCGACCTTTCGCAGCGCTTCGTCGCGGGCGTTCAGTGCCTGCTGCAGCTGGCCGTCTTTCTGGGTCAGGCTCAGCGTCAGCACTGCCTCGACCTCTTGTCGCTCGGCCAGCGCCGCATCGCGCTGCTCCTGCAAATTCTGAGCCATTGCACGCCAGTTCTGCCACTGGGCCGCGCTGGTCACATACACCGCTGATAGCACGACGGAAAACAATGCGACCAGAACGGTCAGCACCTTGGTGAGTGTGCTCACGTTTGGCTCCTCATGGCGGCTCGCCGCAGGTTCAACAGTCAGGCAGGACGATGGACGCCGACGGAGCACGTCGCGTTCCCGAAACGCGCTCCGATCTCATTGGCGGCGAATTGTACGAATGTCTCGATCGATTGCAACCGCGCGACCCGATAACCTCGACCATTCCGGCCGATCGACCGGGATCCACCGCTTCTGAAAGCCCCCGCCCCCAACCACGCCTATTGTCTATCCGATGGCTGACTGGGAATTCAAAGTGCTGATCGACGGCGACTGTCCGCTCTGCAAACGCGAGGCCGATCTCCTGCGCTGGCTCGACGGCGGTCGCGGCCGGCTCGCGCTCGAGGACATCGCCCGCCCCGACTTCGACCCCGCCCGCTATCACACCACGCTCGAAAACGTGATGGGCCACATCCACGGCGTTTTGCCCGATGGCAGCCTTGTCACCGGCGTCGAAGTCTTCCGCCGCGCCTATCGCGCCGTCGGCTGGGGCTGGCTGTTGGCGCCGACCACCTGGCCGCTGCTGCGACAACTCTCCGACGCGGGGTATCGCTGGTTTGCCCGCAATCGCCTCTGGCTGACGCGCCGCTCCGGCGCATGCAGCACCGGCCGCTGCCGCGTGCCCGATCCGCCCCGATCATCGCCGTAAGTCGCGGCGGCGGCGCGCATCCGGTTCCGCGAGCGTCGCTCCAAACCGCGCCTCCCCGCTGCGGTCTATCCCACTGTTCGCACAACTTTTCTCGCGCAACCATGGGAGAACCCAAGATGCTGAGTCGCCGCAACCCGGCCCTCCTGCTCGCCGCCGCACTTGCAATCGTCGCCGCCGCCGTGGCCGATGACGCGCCGCACGCCGCAGTCGAACCTGCGATCCGAGTCGACTTCAAAAAAATGGACGGCGTCATTCGCCGCACCCCGACCGGCGAGTGGCTCATGACGGTCGAGTATGAAATCAAACTGAAGACCTCGAAGGGCGCCACCATCCCCGCCGAGCCGCTCGATCTGCTGATCCGTATGACCGACAACGGGCGCGCCCTGATCGACGCCGACGGCCAGCCGGTCGTCTTCGTGGTCCCGCTCAACGCGCCGAAAAAGAACAAACCCGGAAAGCAGGAATTCGAGGGCGAAACCGTCATCTCGCTCGGCAACGACTATGGCGGCGATGTCGAAGGGCTGCGGCTCTTCCCGCTGGTCGCGCCCGCAGAAAATGACGCAGAGGCCGTCCGCGCCGGCCCCAACGCCGGCGCAGCACAGATGCAGCCCCAGGCGGGCGTCGTGATGCGCGGCGCCGCGACCAGCTCGACAACTCACTCCGCCGCGATGATGACCGAAACCCGCGTTTATCCGACCTCCGGCAATGCGTTGATGGGCCTGCGCCCCGGCTTCGTCTACGAAAACGACGACGACGAAGATGAGAACGAACAGGGCTTCGAAGTGGAGTTTGAAGAACCAATCCGCAACGTGACGCTCTGGCTGGGCCCGGTCGGCGTCGGCCTCGGACGGTAGCCCCCAAAACCGCCTCCCGAGCGACTGCGGAAGGGTGGCACAGGCCCGGCCCGTTTGGGTCGGCCTGTGCATATTTCTTTCGGCCCCTGCCCGCAGCCGCCTCGGCGGGGACTGCAACTCAGCACCAAATCCAAACTATCATCCGCAATCAATGTCGCGAAACGGCAAAGTCATTGTCGCCATGTCCGGCGGCGTCGATTCGTCCGTCGCAGCGGCCCTGCTCAAAGATCAGGGCTACGAGTGCGTCGGCGTTTTTCTGCGCGTCGGTGTCGAGCATGACGACGCGCAGACCTGCGCCGTAGGCGAGCCGCGCCCGCAGCGGCGCCTCCGCCACGGATGTTGTTCCGCCAGCGATTCCATCGACGCGCGAGTCGTCGCCGAGCTGCTCGGCATTCCGTTTTACGCGCTGAACTTTCGCGACGACTTCGAGCGCATCATCGATTACTTCGTCGACGAATATGTCGCCGCGCGCACGCCCAACCCCTGCGTCATGTGCAACATCCACGTGAAGTTCGGCAAGCTCTTCGAGTATGCCGACCTGATGGACGCCGAGTTTGTCGCGACCGGCCATTACGCGCGGATCATCCGACGAAACGACCAACCGCGCCTGGCCCGCGCCGCGAATCTCGCCAAAGACCAGTCCTACGTTTTGTTCGGCATCGAGCGCGAACGCCTCGCCCGCTGCATGTTTCCCCTGGGCGAAATGACCGACAAGGCTGACGTGCGACGCCTTGCCGCCGCACTCGACCTGCGCACCCATGACAAGCCCGACAGTCAGGAAATCTGCTTCGTCCCCAACAACGAATATCGCGACCTCATCCGCGCCCGCCGGCCCGAAGCGCTGCGGCCCGGCCCCATCGTCCACGCCGACGGCGAACACCTGGGCGAACACGACGGCCTGGTCAATTTCACGATCGGTCAGCGCCGCGGCCTCGGCATCGCCGCCGGACGGCCGGTTTATGTGACACGGCTCGACGTGCTGCAGAACACCGTCGTGGTGGGCGAGGCCGAAGACGTGCTGCACCGCGGCCTCATCGCCGATCGCATCAACTGGCTACAGGACCGGCCGAGCCAACCGCGCCCCTGCACCGCCAAAATTCGTCACATGCACTCCCCCGCTCCGGCGACGCTGAGCCTTGAACCCGCGCCGGCTGTGGACGCGGCACGAATCGCCTTCGCCGTTCCCCAAACCGCCGTCACGCCCGGCCAAGCGGCGGTTTTTTACGACGCCGACGACGCCATTATCGGCGGCGGCTGGATTCGCGCGAGCATCGCCTAGCTCTTCAGACGACACCCGCGAAGCAAGCGAACACGCCCGGCTATCGGCTTCCGCGATCAGAAATCGATTTCGCCCTCGTCGATCCGCGTCAGGGTCGCCGCTTCGCCGTCGAGGCGGATCGTGGCGATGCCCAGCGCGATGCGGATCGTGGTCTCTCCCTCGATGACATCGAGGCTCGAATTGAGCTCGCCCTCGAAGATCACCTGGCCCGTGAGCAATGTGCTGCGGATGCGCACGGAGTCGCCGATGATGTCCGCCTCGCCGGCGATGATGGTCGTTTCGATCTGCCCGCCCTCAAAGTCGCTCACGACTCGCTGCAGTTCCCCCTCGTCGTCGAAAACGAGATAGGTCACCGAATCGTCGGCGGCGGAGGTGGTTTCCAGCTTCCAAGTGCCTTCCAAGATCCGAGAGCTGGAATCGCTGTCGCTGCAACCGGCCAGGCCGATCGCCGCAAAAACCACGACAACCGCGAGCACCGTGTGCCGGGTACGCTTCATAATGGCTATTCTCCGAGACAAAACGAGCCTTCCGTCAAAGCCCGAAGTTATTCGACGCGCCAACCGTCCGGATTATTCTACGACCAGCGGCAATTCGGCTTCACACGGCTGCGGATCGGCAGACCCTGGAAGATCGCCCGTCCGGCTTGCATTTCCGCCTCGTCAGACCTACATTCTCTGACCTCAGCGAGCGGGAAAGAAGCGTCCGCAAGCGTTGGGATTACGGCAGTTTTTCGGCAGATCGATCGGCAGATTCGGCCGTGAGATTCGCATCGTGAACTTCCGCACACGCGACCTTAACGAAAAATTAACAGAAAGCCTGTGGCCCCCACACGAAGGGACTATAGGCTCGACCGAGTTCCACGTTGACGCGCTGAAACACGAGCGGGCCGATCCCGCGCCAACCCTCACGGAGAGAAGCGAATGACAAGACAGGGACTGTTCCGATTCCTCGTCGCGGGTACATGTACCGCCGCGACCTTTGCCGAGCTGCCCGTTCAGCCCGGCGACATCGCCTTCGGCCTCAGCACCAACAGCGCCGCCACGTGCACCGAGCAGATTCGCCCGGCTGCCGGCGTTGGCGTCTTCGCCAGCCGCTGGACTGATACCAACTTCATCCAATCCTTCGAGTTCGACAACTTCGGCGGCATCCGCCATAACGCCAACGGCAATCTGCTCGCGCTCGACCTCGGCACCCTCGCCGCGGGCGGCGAGATCTGGGTCTTCTCGACCGACGGCAGCGACACTGCCACCCAGATCGGCAGCGCCAACGGCCTCAGCGGCAACCCCCTGACCCGCGCCGGCGGCCTTGGCGTCAGCCCGGACAACACCAAACTGTCGTTCGTCGGCTTCGACGACGGCCGCGTCCACATTTACAACTACAACGCGGGCGGCACGGTCGGCACCGGCCTCGGCGCCACCTGCAGCTTCCTCCGCTCCAGCACCATCGCCATCGGCGCCACCGGCCAGACCGCCGGCACGACCTGGCTCGATAACAACACGGTGCTGGCTTATGTCGCCAATGCGGCCAACCCGGCCCAGTCGCTGCTGTACACCATCGACGCGAACACCGGCGCCGCCACCCTCCGCACGACGATCGCCGTCGGCGGCGCGGGCAACCAGTTCACCGATGTGGAGTACAACCCCGACCTGTCGAACCTGATCATCTGCTCGATGGGCCGCAACAGCGCGGGCGTCACCACGAACCAGATCACCTTCGTGAACTCGACCACCTTCGCGACGATCGACACGGTCAACACCTCGACCAGCTCGAACACCGCCCGCGAAATCTCCTTCGGCACCGATCGCCGCCTGTACATCAGCACGTTCAACGGCACGATCGAGTCGCTCGTGCTCGACGTCAACGGCGATCTGCAGATCAACGCGACGGACGCGCCGCTCGTCACCGACAACAGCACCCTCGACTACTACGACACCGCCACCGCCAGCTCCTTCAACGGCATCGACGCCGCCTTCGGCGTGGCCGATGCGGCCGGCGCTTGCTGCCTGAGCGAGACCAGCTGCGTCATCCTGACCGAGGCCCAGTGCGGCATTCAGGCCGGCATCTATCGCGGCGGCGGCACGACCTGCGATCTTCCGAACATCTGCCGTCCGGTCGGCGCCTGCTGCGTCGACAACGTCGGCTGCATCAGCGGCCAGACGCCGACGGAGTGCATCAATCAGGGCGGCACGTACGAGGGCGACGGCAGCATCTGCCAGGTCGCGACCTGCTTCCTGGCGCAGCGCCCGGTCGAAGTCGGCGACGTCATCCTCGGCGCCAACCAGTCGGTCGCCTTCCTCAGCACCCTGCACCTGCGCGACAACAACGTCATCGGTAGCTGGGACAACTTCGCCTTCATCCAGTCGGTCGAGTTCGACAACCTGGGCGGCGAACTGCACAGCAACATCGGCAACCTGCTCGGCCTCGACTTCGGCGCCGGCGGCGCCACGGGCGGCGCTCCGACTTGCGGCGATCCGCTCCGTCCGCAGGAAGGCGCGGGCCTCTACAACCTGTCGACCAACGGCGCCGACGCCGGCCAGTTGCTCTATCGCTTCAACACGCTGCTCGGCGGCGTCGCCTGCACTCGCGCTAGCGGTGTCGGCGTCAGCCCCGACAACGCCTACATCTCGATCCAGGGCGTCGATACCGGCGACCTGTACGTCCTGACCTACAACGAGGGCGCGACGCCGGGCACCGGCGCCGGCGCTTCGATCGGCGCTGTGTTCACGGGCACCGCCCTGGGCGTGGCCGGCGTCACGCAGGGCACGACCTGGCTCGATAACGACACGATCCTGCTCTACACCCGCGACGTCTTCGGCGATCCCTTCGCCCGTAGCCTGCGTGTGATT
>JALHOX010000101.1 GCA_022842805.1 Phycisphaerae bacterium
TTTTTCGCGCGATTTTCCGGCCCGTCGAATTTCCCCGGTGCGACGGCGGTCTTTTTTCAGCCGGTGCTGCCCGGTCAGTGGACGACGCTAAACCTGGCGCTGGAGGCGACCAATCCGCAGTTCATCTCGTTCGAGAGTTTGAATTTCAACGCCGTCTTTGGAGCGAACAGCTTTAACGGCTTCGTGGGCATCGGCCATATTCAGATCGGCGTCAGCGTTCCGACGGGACTGGCGGGCGTGAACCAGGGTTTCAGCTTTGACATCGACAACGTGAGCATCGTGCCCGAGCCGTCGGCGCTGGCGCTGCTGGCGGTCGGGGCGTTGGCCGCGGTGCGTCGTCGCTGATCCGCGAAACAGGCAAAGCGAGAATCGAGAACCATGAATATCACGAAGCAACTCAAGACGATCATCGCCGGCGGCGCTTTCGCGTCGATGGCGGCGGCGCAGAGCTTTACCTTCGCCACCCCCAGCGACGATCGCTGGCACTATCCGTTCAACTTTCAGCCCGGCGTGCGACCGACCGCTTCGCTGTTCGGCACGACCGGTCTTTTTGGCTTTAACGATCGCGATGGCGTGATGCTGGCGGCGTGGCGGACCGATTCGCAGATCCCCGCGAACCAGGGCGCGAGCAGTTATGACGACCTGGAGACGATCCGCATCACCATCTTCAACCGCAGCGGCGCGACCTGGCTGATCGATACCAGCGCCGACGAGTGGTTCACCTACGACTTCAACGGCGACGGCGTGGTGAACGGCGACGGAGTTCCGCGCGGCGCGCCCGGCGATGTCGACGGCGAAAGCAGCGACAGCGACCCGGGCCGGCCGATCGAGCTTTTCGGCGTCGGCTTTGGCCCGACCACGCAGGAAACAATGTGGACCGAGTTCACGCCCTACATCGGCGCGACCAGCACGGCGAACGCGGCACGCGACCCGTTTCCGATGACCTTTGGCCCCGGCGGCGTGCAGCTTCATTGCGAAGACAGCGTGAAGGGGTTGCACAACGAGGCTGCCGGCGTCGGACGATTTACGCCGGCGCCGTGGGCGACCGGCGTGCCGCAGGGCTACACGCCCGGTTCGGGCGCACCGCCATTTCGCGTCGTCTTTGAAATCGACGTCGCGGCTGCGGATCCGCTCGTTCGCCAGTATTTCCTGGAGCAACTCAATCGCGGGCGATTGATCGTCGCGATCACGTCGCTTTCGGAGACGGTGCAGATGGGCGGCACGTCGGCGCTGCCCAACTTCGTCACCAAAGAAGGCGTGAACGCCGAGCCGGGGCTGGCTGCTCCGCGATTGGAACTGATCTTTGCCAGCGTGATCCCCGGCGACACCAACTGCGACGGATTCGTCACGGTGGGCGACATCGGCGGCTTTGTGCTGGCGCTGACCAACCCCGCGCAATACGCGATTCAATTCCCCAACTGCGACGCGACCGCCGCCGACACCAACGGCGACGGCTTCGTCACCGTGGGCGACATCGGCTCGTTTGTGGCATTGCTGACGACCAACTGATCGAAGGATTCATGTCCGGGAAAAGGATGACTGACATGACTCGCAATCGGACTCAGAGACCTGCGTTTACGCTGATTGAGTTGCTGGTGGTGATCGGCATCATCTCGCTGCTCACGGGTCTGCTCCTGCCGCATTTGTCCGCGGCGCGCAACTCGGCCCGCAAGGTGGTCTGCCTGAACAATCTGCGCTGCATCTGGACCGGCGTGCTGACCTACAGCTACTCGAACGCCGATCGCGTGCCGTTCATGGAAGATGTGAATCGGCTGGGGTCGAGTGTGGCGGGCACCGGGCCCGACGCCGACCCGTTCAACGAAAACTTTCCGACGACGGTCGGCGTCGTGCTGATGAAGTATGTGCAGCCCGGCAGTTGGCGCTGCCCCAGCGCGACGGCGGGCTTTCCGGTTTCGGCGGGCGAAACGGGCTGGAAGATGACGTACTCGTTTAGCGCCGCGGGGGCGATCGGCCGCGGCCTGCCCTATGACAGCGTGCCGGCGCGCGGCAGCCTGGTCGATCCGGCGATCAGCAACTACGTCCACTTTGACGGCCGTCCGCTGCGAATGATCGAAGGGCGGCGGTATGTCACCAGCGGGTTGAATCAGAACCAGCGCGGGCAGTGGAACGTTCGCTTCCCGATCATTCGCGACTCGGTGGGCGGCACGGAATCGCCCTTCCGCCCGAAGTATCCGCATCGCGGGCAACTCGCCAAGCGCAACGATCTCGAAAATGCAATGGATCAGTTTGAGCGCAACACGAACAGCGCGGGCGCGAAGACGGGATATCACGAGCTGCACGCGGACGGCGAGCGAGCGGAGATCCTCTTTACGCGCTACTACGAGCAGCACTGGCCCGGATTTTGATCGCTTGGGAGAGCCGCGGACGTTGGTCCGCGCGGTCGTGCGGAACGCGGAGTCGCTCGAATAGTCGATGCGGCGCTCACGAATGCGGGACCGCGCTGGCTTAAAGCCTGCGGCTCTTCGAGGATGCGGCGCTTCGGCTTACCGAAACTCCACCTCGCCCTGCCCCTTCTTCACCCGCCCGATCGCGAAGGCTCGTTCGCCGGCCTTCTCGAGCGCCCGCTGTACCCGCGCCGCCGATTTGGGCCTCACCGCGAGCACATAGCCGATGCCCATGTTGAAGACGTCGTACATCTCCTGCTCGGCGACGCCGTGATGCTCCATCAGCCCGAAAATCGGCGGAATCGGCCATGAGCCACGCTCGATCAGCGCGTTGCAGCCCTTCGGCAGCAGGCGCGGCACATTGCCCGGCAAACCGCTGCCGGTGATATGAGCCATGCCGCTGATGGGCGGCGCGGCGCGATAGCTTCGTAGCAGTTCGCAGATCGGGCGGACATAAATGCGCGTCGGCCGCAGCAGCGCATCGACCAGCGGCTCGCCCAGCGAGCGCACCTCTTTATCGAGCGGCAGGCGGGCATGCTCGATCAGCACGCGGCGGGCCAGGGCGTAGCCATTGGAATGAATGCCGTCGGAGCCGAGGCCGATCAGGATGTCTCCGACGCGCACGCGGCTGCTGTTCATAATGCGGCCGCGCTCGACCACGCCCACCGCGAAGCCGGCGAGGTCGAAGTGGCCGCGGGAGTACATCGAGGGCATCTCGGCCGTTTCGCCACCGAGCAGCGCGCAGCCCGAGATCTCACACCCGCGGGCGATTCCGCCCACGATCTGCGCCACGCGGGCCGGGTCGAGCTTGTGGACTGCGATGTAGTCGAGAAAAAAGAGCGGCTCGGCGCCGGTGGTGATGAGGTCGTTGACGTTCATCGCGACGAGGTCGATGCCGACCGTATCGACCCGCCCGCTCTCGATCGCGACGAGCAGCTTGGAGCCGACGCCGTCGGTGCAGGCGATCAGCACCGGGTCGCGATAGTTGCGCTGAAAGAGCTTTTCGTCATAATCGAGCCGAAAGGCGCCCGCGAAGCCGCCGTGGCCGCCCATGACGCGCGGCCCATAGGTTCGCCGCACGAGCGGGCCGATGCGATCGACGAAGTCATCCGCGGCGTGAATGTCGACGCCGGCGGCGCGGTAAGTGAGGTTGCCGTTGCCTGCTTTTCGAGTGCCCATCGTTGCGGTCGTGATACCGCAAACCGGCGCGGGCTGGCAAATCCTGTGGAGTCGAAGCGCCGGCCGAAACAGCCGCCGGGACGGGCGTACCAGGATGTCGCACCCGCGCGCACACCAATGCGCAGGTTCGCATGCTCTATGGCCGGAGGCTGCTGGTCCGACGGACTCTCGGGACGTGTTCGCTCATGGGCAAACGGCGGATATCCCCGTAAGATGTTGATCACGAACGAAGCGCGACCCGTGTAGGAATTTCATGCAATCGAAGTACAAACGCGTGCTGCTGAAGATCAGCGGCGAGGGATTTTGCCCGCCCGGAAGCTGGGGCATTCATCGTGAAGAACTCGATCGCACGGCGCGCGAGATTTGCGAGGTCGTCGATCTGGGGGTGCAGGTGGCCGTCGTCTGCGGCGGCGGGAACTTCATGCGCGGCGCCACCTTTTCGAAAGACCTGGGCATCGATCTGTCGACCGCCGACTACATGGGCATGCTGGCCACGGTGCTGAACGCGCTGGCCTTGCAGGAGGGGCTGGAGCGGGCCGGCAAGGATACACGCGTGCAAAGCGCGCTGGAGATCACGCGCGTTTGCGAGCCGTTCATACGTCGCCGGGCGCTGCAGCACATGAACCGCGGCCGGGTGGTGATTCTGGCAGCGGGTACGGGGAATCCGCACGTGACGACCGATTCGTGCGCGGCG
This sequence comes from Phycisphaerae bacterium, assembly GCA_022842805.1. Classification (GTDB taxonomy): domain Bacteria; phylum Planctomycetota; class Phycisphaerae; order UBA1845; family Fen-1342; genus JALHOX01. The sequence goes on from JALHOX010000101.1 coordinate 4,279, forward strand.
CTGCGGGCAGCCGAGCTGAACGCCGACGCGCTGTTGAAAGCGACCAAGGTCGACGGCGTATACGACAGCGATCCGAAGAAAAACCCCGACGCGAAGCTGTATGGGGCGCTCAGTTACAAAGAGGTGATCGATCAGCGGCTGAAGGTGATGGACGTGAGCGCCATCGACGTTTGCGAGCAGCATCGCATTCCGATCGTCGTGTTCAATCTGCTGAAGCCGGGCACGATGCGGCGCGTCATCGTCGGCGAGAAGGTCGGCACCAGCGTCGGGATGGAGCGCTAATGGCCGCCGGCGCACGAGCTCAGGCGAACCAGGCCGCGCTGAAGCCGGCGTCGCGCCCGCGCTGGATGGAGCCGCAACAGTGGTGGCTCTGGCTCCAGGGGCTCGTCGGTGCGCGTTATGACGGGCTGGCGCATTTCAGCGTAGTGGCGCCGGGCGTCCTGATGCGGAGCGGACAGCCGCGGGTGGCCGATCTCGACACAATCCGCCGCAAGCACGGACTGGGCACGATCGTCTGCGCCCGCGGCGGCACGCGTCACCCCCTGCGCGGCCGATGGTTTCGCAAGGAGCGGGCCTGGTGCGAGTCGAACGGCATCAGCTTTGTGCATCTCCCCTTTTCCGATGAGCGCATGCCGCCGGAAGACGTGTTTGAGCGTTTTCTGCGGGTGTTCGACGAAGGCGGCGGTCCTGTGCTGGTGCATTGCGAGCAGGGCTTTCATCGCACGGGCGTGCTCTGCGCCGCCTATCGGATCGCGCGGGAGGGCTGGCCGCTGCAGCGAGCGCTGGACGAGATGGATCAGCTTGGTTTCGAAAGTTATAAGCCCAAGCGACGGCCGCTGATCGAGGCGCTATCGTCGTGGGCGACGGCGCGGTCAAAGTAACCCGCCGACGGACGCGGATATCCCGGACTCTACAACGCGGAGAAGGAGGCAATCGCATGAAGGTGTCGATCACCTACTGCACGATGTGAAACTATCTGCCCAGAGCCGCCAGTTTGGCGGACGAGATCAAGGATCAGTTCGGCGTTCAAGCGGAGCTGATCAAAGGCAGCGGCGGAATCTTCGACGTCGTCGTCGACGGGAAGATGATCTACAGCAAGCATCAGACTGGTCGCTTCCCGGAAAATGACGAAGTCATTTCGACGATGGAAGCGATGAAGAAATAGCCTCGCTACAGCGCTCGGCGAAGGCCCCGCGGATTACTTTCGCGGGTCCTCTTTGCCGGCGACCGATTGCGACGTCACGACGGGCTGAGGGGTGGGAAAGTCGCCATAGCCGTCCGGCCGCTTTACGCGGAAGGCGTCCTCGGCCAGTGTGGGGTTCACTTGCAGGTTGGTCAGGGTCGTCGTGCCGACGACGCGACCGTTAGGCCCCTGATCGGCCTCGCGGACCATCTTGCGCGGCAGGAAATCGCCCTTGCCGATCCAGAAGCGCGTCAGCACGGATCCCTGGGGGTAGACCACTTTCAGTACGTAGCAATCGACCCCGCCAACCGCCTCGCTGCCTTCCAGGTCGACGCTGCCTTCGAGCTCGGCCTTGAAGGGCTGGGGGTTGCAAAACTCGTGTGCGATCGCGATCGCGGTCATGTCGACGATCGGCCCGAAGTCCATCGGATTGCGGGAGGTGCCGTACATCCGCTCCGATTCGTTGATCGCGCTGAATTCCTTGCGGTCATACGCAATTTCAAGGTTCTTGCCCGGGACGGGATTGCCGGCGGCATCGCGGCCCTTGGTGGTCATCGATCCCTTCACGCGAAATCGCGGGAGGCCGCGCTCGACCTTGTCGGCGACGGAGCCGTTTCCCGCGAACTTCACCATGTCGGGCGCCTGCATCGGGCCGGCGAAAGCTTCTACATCGTAAGTCGCGGCTGTGATCGACTTCAGCGCCGCATCAGATTTTTCAAGAATGCGCCGGCCGTTCGTCAGTTCCGGCTGTGCGGATGGCGCGGGTGCAGCCGGCGTCTGAGCGGCGGCGATCGCGGCACCGAATGAGAGAACGCAGAGAATGCGGATCAGAGGCGAGGTTTTCATCGGAAACGGTCCTTCTTGTGCGGTGGCGCCGGCGGTCGTCGCGCGGCTCACCGCAGAAACGACTTGCCCAGCAGACGCCGAATGAGCGCGATCTGGCCGGCGTGAAACGCTTCGTGGCGAAAGCAATGGGTGACCGCACCCAGCTTGTCGCGATAGTGCGGATGGGCGGCGCCATCCTTGCCAAATGCCGGCTCGCGCAACAGGGCGTCGCTCATCTCGCGAATGGCGGCGAGCGTCTTGGTCTGCATGCTCTCCATGACGTCGAGCACGGCTTTGGGTTCGGGAAATTTGTGTTCGGCGGCCGACTGGATCGGCCCGCCCATGGGGAAATGGGACGAGAACGCGTCGTCTAATGCGCTCTTGCCGAGGCAGCGTTGAAACACGAGGACATTCTGCGAGACCGTGAGATGGCCGCAGGTCCAGAGAATATGGCCGATGCCGGCTTGCGGCTGAAAGGTCCAATCCGCCCCGCTAACGTCGGCGAGCAGCCGCCGCGTCCAGTCCCTCGTCCATTCCATCTGCTCGGCCAGTACCGCGCCGAGGCTGGTCGATCCGCCGCTCACCGGTCCACCGGTTCCTTGGCGGGTGCGTTTTCCTTTTGGGCGACGGTCGGGTCGTTGGGCGGGCTCAGCCGGGCGGGAGGCTTGTCGCGCAAGTTATCGTCCACCTCGTGCATGCCCTTTTTGAACTCGTTGATCGACTTGCCCAGCGCCCGCATGACTTCCGGCAGGCGGTTGCCAAAGAGCAGCAAAGCGACCAGGCCGATCACCAACAGGTGCATGGGAGAGAGGCCGTTGATAAATCCGAGCATCATCACAAACCAGCCTTTCGTCGCCCCGAGCGACCTTCCGGCGCCGTGTCGGGCGTCGGCGCAGTCCGCTTTCGGCGAACTTCCACTATTTCGAGATTATCGGTTGCGTGCGCGGCGCTGTCAAAGAGAATCCTAGCCGGTCGGCGGGCGAACGCGCGTTTGCGCGGCTTTTGCCGTAGGATTCGCGGCGGAAACACGAATTGACGATGCGAGCGCTGTTCGATTTTCTCCGCACCGCCGACCTGCCCTACCTCTCCCGTTTGAGTTATCGGCAAGAGTTGCGCCATCTGCTGCTGTGGGGCACGGTGGTTGGGGCGGTCGAGGGAGAGATCGCCAGCGTCATCGCCGCCAAGACCTTTCACGGTTCAAACTTTCTGGTGACGGTGACCTGGGGCGTCCCGGTCGTCGTCAATCTGTTCAACGTTCTCTGGGGCGTCTTCTTGCGAGGCCGCGGGCGGGCGCCGATGTATCGCGCCATCGCCATCAGCGCCTGCCTGACGCTCGCCTCGATCTTCTTCACGCCGTCCGAACCGGTCTGGGGTGGCTGGCTCTTTGCGGCTCAGATCGCCCTGGCGAATTTTTTCCTATCGGGACTCGTAACGCTTCGCACCACCATCTGGCGCGCCAATTATCCCGTTACGCATCGGGGGCGAATCGCCGGACGGCTGTCGACCGTGCGGCTGCTGATCGCGGCCATCGCGGCCGGCGTATTGGGGCTGGTCTTCGACTGGAACGAGCGGGCCTACGCCTGGGGCTATCTGGCGGTGGCTGCGTGCGGAGCGCTGGCGCTTGTTCCACTGCTGCGCTGGCGCGTTCGCGGCGAACGCAGCGAGTTTCGTCGCACTGCCCGCGAGCTTGCCGCGCGACGCGGCGCGCCGCCGCCCGATGATGATGACGACGCGACGGCCTCCATCGACGACGAACTATCGAGCAATGCGCCGGTCCGGGCCCGCGGCGGCGCGCGGGCCGGCCTGGTCGAATCGTTCGCGATTCTTCGCGACGATCGGGCCTTTGCCCGCTATCAGGTGGGCATGTTTCTGCTGGGCTCCGCAAATTTTTTCACCGGCCCGGCGGTAACGAGCACCGTCGCGAAGGACCTCGGGCTGAGCTATTTCTGGTCGGTCGTGCTCTTGGTGCATATTCCGACCGCACTGAAATTCATCGTCATCCCCTTCTGGACCCCCTACTTCGACCGCGTCGGCGTCGTGCGATATCGCCTCACCAACTCGCTCTGCTGGATCAGCCATTACGTCTTCCTCACCGCGGCGATGGTGCTGCTGAAACTGGGCGTGCCCTCTGCACTGGTGGGCGGCTTCGCGCTGCTGGTGGTCGCCCGCGGGCTATACGGCGTGTCGCACGGGGGTGGGCAGATCGCGTGGAATCTGGGCCATCTGCATTTCGCGCCGGAACATCAGACCGAGCTGTACATGTCGATTCACGTGGCGCTCACCGGAGCCCGCGGCCTGATCATGCCGCTGTTGGGCTACGTCGCCTATCAGCATCTGGGGGTCGGCGCGTTTGTGATCGCGGCCGGGCTGGCTACCGCTTCCTATTTCATCTTCCGCATCGCCGACGCCTCGGAGCGTTCGCGCGCCGCGGCGCTGCATTTAAACTCCTAGGCTGAAAACGCGCGACGGATGCTGCGACTCCCCTCGCGATCGGAAAGGCGAATACACTTCTGGTCGTCAGGATGCGCGACGCGGCCCGACGGCCGAATCGCGAAATCACCCTGTCGCGGCGACACGGCAAAGCGCCGCTTTCCGCGGCAAGCAACCAATGCCGGCAACGCTGACAACGCAAGGATCGTGACCCTTGAAACACACGCTGCTAAATCATTCGCTGGCCGAGGTCGACTCCAAGATCGCTGCGCTGATTCACGCCGAGGAAGAGCGGCAGGAGTCGACGCTCGAGCTGATCGCGTCGGAGAATCACGTATCGCGCGCCGTGCGCGAGGCCGTCGGCTCCGTTCTGACCAATAAGTACGCCGAGGGCTATCCCGGCAAGCGCTATTACGGCGGCTGCGTGCATTACGACGTGATCGAAGACCTGGCGCGCGAGCGAGCCAAGCAGATGTTCGGCTGCGCTCATGCCAATGTGCAGCCCCACTGCGGCGCCAATGCCAACACCGCCGTCTTTCTCGCCGCGCTGAAGCCCGGCGACACAATCCTGTCGCTCGATCTGGCGCACGGCGGACATCTGACGCACGGGCTGAAGGTCAACTTCAGCGGCGCCTATTTCAACGTTGTGCACTATGGCGTCGATCGAAAGACCGAGCGCTTTGACATGGCCGAAGTGCGCCGGCTGGCCCGCGAACATAAGCCGAAACTCGTCATCTGCGGCGCATCGGCGTATCCGCGCACGATCGACTTTGCGGCATTTGGCGAAATCGCACGCGAGGTCGGGGCCCTCATGTTGGCCGATGTCGCGCACATCGCCGGGCTGATTGTCGCCGGCATTCACCCGAGCTCGATCGGCCACGCGACCTTTACCACCACCACCACGCACAAGACGCTGCGCGGTCCGCGCGGCGGGTTGATCCTGTGCGACGCAGAGCACGGCCCGCTGGTCGACAAGTGGGTCTTCCCGGGTTCGCAAGGCGGCCCGCTGATGCACGTGATTGCGGGCAAAGCGGTGGCTTTTGGCGAGGCGCTGCGGCCGGAGTTCAAGGAATATCAGAAGCAGATCGTGGTCAACGCCCGCGCCCTGGCAGAGGCGCTCGCCGCACGCGGCTATCGCCTCGTCTCCGGCGGCACAGACAACCACCTGATGCTGGTCGATTTGCGGCCGGCCTTTGCCGACGTGACGGGCAAGGACGCCGAGGCGTGGCTTGAGCAGGCCGGCATGATCACCAACAAAAACATGATCCCGTTTGATGAGCGCAAGCCGACGCAAACCAGCGGTCTGCGGCTCGGCACGCCGGCGCTCACCACCCGCGGATTGGGGCCGGCGGAGATGTCGCGCGTTGCGGAATTGCTGCACGCCGCACTCTCAACCCGCGGTGAAGCACTGGGCCTTCAGCGCGTGCGGGAGGAAGTGCGCGAGATGTGCAAGCAATTCCCGTTGGCGGGTTAGCCGCCGAGCGGCGCAGCGGCAGCGACGACCGTGAATCGGGCGCGGCAAATCGCGCTCGCGGATCGTCGCGGTCCCGGCATCGCGACTTGCCCGGCCTGGCATTTCGCGCGTTTTTTCTTCCCGTCGCAATGTCGCTCTCGGGGCGCGACATCCACTATGCAAAACGCGCATCGCTTGCGCGAAGACCCGGCTCGCCCGGGGGCGGCGAAAGCCTAAGCCGATGGTCAGGAGTAGCGCTTCGTGGCCGGGTGACGCACCCCGGCCGCGGCGCGGCGACCGACAGAGCGCGCGCCTCGCTCCGAGAAGAGGCACGCCCCGCGCGAGAATCGCAAAATCGAAAACGCGAAAGGCCCCCGGATGAACACTCGCAGCGACGCATGGAACGCCAGCTATGAACGCGGCGAGAACTACGCCTTTTATCCCAAAGAAGAGACGGTCAAGTTCCTGAACCGCTCGATTCGCAAGCGAACCGGCGTCGAGACCTTTCGCGACATTCTGACGCCGCCCCCCGGCCGTACGCGGCTGCGCGGGCTCGATTTCGGATGCGGGATCGGTCGTCACGTCGCGTTGTTCGAGGAGTTCGGCGTCGAGGCGCACGGCGTTGAAATCTCCAGAAGGAGCCTCGATGTCGCCCGCCGCCTGCTAGCCGCGGCCGGGCAGACCGCCGCGATCGATCGGCTGCGGCTGGTCGATGGAGAATCCCCCCTGCCGTTCGAAGCGGGGTATTTCGACTTCGCAACGGCTTGCGGCGTGCTCGACAGCATGCCGTTTGCACTGGCCCGGCGCTGCGTTGCTGAACTGGACCGCGTGGTTCGTTCCACGCTATTCGTCGATCTCATCAGCGGCGACGACAGCAACCACCATCTGGAGTTCGCCGGCGAGACCGTGGTCGAAACGCCGCACGAACGCGACACGATTCAGAGCTACTTCAATTTCGAGCGGGTTCGCGAGCTTTTTGCCGGCACTCGCTTCGAAATCCGTTCGGCGCGGCTCATGACCGAACAATCGCTGACCGAGCGATTCCGCTATTCGCGCTATCACGTAACACTCGAGAAACGCAGGTAGCGGTTACGGCCCCACCGACCCCATCGACCGCCGCGGTCTGCGGCTGAGGCGAGGGAGCGACTTTTCGGCAGTCCGAGATCGGTCGCTCCCATGGTACGATGATTTCCGCAGCCGTATGACCGAAACCGAATTGATGCAATCCGCCGTCGCGGGCGATGCCGCCGCCCTGTCGGAGTTGCTTCGTCGGCACGCCCCGTTGGTGCGCAATCAACTTTCCATCGACTCCAAGTGGCAAAGCGCCATCGACGCGGACGACGTCATTCAGGTGACGCTCCTGGAAGCGTTTCTGCGGATCGACAGTTTCTCGCCCGGAGGCGCGGGTAGCTTTTATCGCTGGCTGAGCCGCATCGCCGACAACAACCTGCGCGACGCGATCAAGGGCCTTGAGCGGCTGAAGCGACCGCCGCCGGCGGTGCAGGCCGCTCGCGGCGCAGATGAATCATGCGTCGATCTGATTGCGATGCTGGGTGTGACGTCGACCACGCCCAGCCGGGTCGTCGGTCAGAAGGAGGCCCGGAC